>JBLMXY010000079.1:0-24670 GCA_050257975.1 Acidobacteriota bacterium | reverse complement strand
GCGAAGGCGGTGCGCCGATTCATCGGGTCCTCCTTCGGAATCCTGGAATTGGAGAAATTCCAGACCGACGGAGCCTGTCAGCCGGCTGGTCGGATCTCGGGCGTCACGGCGGGCGGATTCGCCTCGAGCGGCGGTGCGCCTTCTTCGGAGACGGCGGCGATCTCGATCCGCGGCGGCTCGGCGAGGTGGCGTTTGACCGAGCACTGGTCGATCGCGCGCAGGATCGCCTCTCGATATTTCTCCGGAAACGAGAACGGCAGCCGAACGACGATCCGGACCCTGGCGACGCGCTTGCCTTCTCGCTCGGGCGTGACGGAGAGAGCGAGCCCCTCGACGTCGAGGCCGCGCTCCTGGCAGAAGCGAAGGGCATAGAATCCCGCGCACGTCCCGATCGACGTGAGAAAGAGGTCGAAGGGAGAGGGCGCCGAGCCGCCCCCGCCCTGGACGACGGGCTGGTCCGTGCGGATCCGGAAGCCTTCGTGGAGGGCGTCCACCTGCATGCCGCCGGGAAAGAGAATTTCCATGGCTCGAGAATCGCCCTTCTTCGCCCCCGGTGCCTGATGCAGGTAAATCAGGGTCTGGAAGCGCGGGACGGGAGCATCGGATTGTGCCGGCTCGTGTTGGCCGACGGCGGCTCATAATGCGCCCTGGCCGGCGACCGCGGTCGGGCGACGACGGCGCGAACACGATGTCCAGGCAACCGCCGAACCGCGAATCCATGATCCGCAGAGGCGTGCCCCCGGCCGCCGTTCTGCTCGGTCTCCTGGTCGTCTCCTCCGCCGCGCTGTTCGTGCCGGTCTTGAAGGGTTACTGGCTGGCGGACGATTTCGACTGGGTCAAGGACTTTCACGGGTATCCCTGGAGCGACGTGCCGCGGCTCTTCCTGGCCGATTGGTCGCGTGCCGCCGCCCAGGAGTACCGGCCGCTGTGGGCGGCCTCCTTCATCGTGGATCTGCGGGTCTGGGGACTCGACCCCATGGCCCTGCACCGGACGAGCCTCGGGCTCCACCTCGTCGCCTGCCTGCTCGTCTGGCTTCTCGCGGCAAGCGTGCCCGGCGCGGACCGGAGGGCCGCGCCCCTGGCCGCCGCTTTTTTCGCGCTGGCGCCGCTCCACGCGGAACCGGTCTGCTGGGTTTCCGCGCGGGGGCATCTCCTCGCGCCGATCTTCATCCTCGGAGCCGTGCTGCTTTTTCGCCGCTTCGAGCAGCGCGGCGGCCGGTTGACCTACGTCGCATCCTTCGGCTGCGCGCTCGCGGCCTTCGCGACACAGGAGATCGCGGCCGCGCTTGCCCCCCTTCTGCTGCTTCGCGACGTCCTGGACGCCCCGCGCCGCGACCGCGCGTGGCTTCGGCGCCTGATCGCGCTGCATGCGCCGTTCTGGGCGGCGCTGGCGGCGTATCTCGCCTTTCGTCTCCTGCGCTTCGGAATGCTCGGCCGGCCGGACACCTTCGCCTCGATTCCGAGGTTGGTGCGCGCCGAGTTCGGCGCGATGCGCGTTCTCTGGTTGAGCCCGATCACCTTTGCCGTGCTGCCGGGTGGCCCGGCGGCGCGCCTGGTCAAGGCGGTGCTCTGCCTGCTTGCGGCAGCCACGCTGCTCGCGCCGCTCTCCGCGGGGTCGGCGCGCGGACGCCCCGACTACGCGCGCGGGCTGATCTATTTCGCGGGACTCTGGCCGCTCGTCTGCACGGGCGTTCTGTTCGGCGCCGCGTCGCAACGGCACTTCTACCTCGCGACGGTGGGCCCGGCCATCGCGCTGGGCCTCGCGGGATCGCGGCTGCTCGCGTGCGGGCCTGCCGTCGCGCGCGCAGCGGCCGTCACGCTGGCCCTCCTGCTCGCGCAATCCGGTCTGGCTCTTGCCTCCAGTGTCGCGCCCTACGCGCAAAACGGCCGGCTGTCGCGGCAGATCGCGCGCGAAGTCGATCTCGCCCTGGACGCGGCGGCGCGCGATCCGAAGTCCGTCACCGTGATCATCCCGGAGTTCCCGGAGCGCCGGGCGGTCTTTTGGGACTACTTCTACCCGGTCGCGCTCGAGCCTCCTTTCCGGAGCGTGCCGCCACCGAAAGCGGTCCTGCCGTCCTTCACGACCTGCCATTGCCTTCCCGAAGAGTGGAGAGCGCAGAATGCCGTCGTCCTGGCGCGGCTGAAACGGGGCGGCGTGAGCCGCGTTCACGTGGTGATCTGGGAAGCCGGGCGGTCGAAATTCGTGACGCGGTCCCTTTCCCCGGAGGAGTTCTGGGAGAAAGGCTATGCGGCGGCGACCGGGCCCATCTCGCAGCCGGGTTCCTCCGAAGCACGTCCCGATCGCGGGGAGGACCGCGATGCCCGGCTGACCTATACTGGCCGAAGTCGCTTCCGATGAAATTGCCGTCTGCCCGCGTGGCCGGCGTCTTCCTGCTGGCCTCGATCGGCCTCGCCTCGAGCGCTTCGCTGGTATGGCATGCCGAGCCCATCGGCCGGGGTCGAACGGACAAAGAGGAAACGGTCCTCGCCCTCCGGAGATTCGAACCCCTGCGGAGGATCCTGCCGCCGCACGCCACGGTCGGCTACGAGGCGGACTCCGAGAATCCGCTGGAGGACCGCGCGGAAGTCAAACGGTTCTACTTCGCGCAATACGCGCTCGCCCCGGCCATCGTCGTGGCCGGCGTCGACCGGGATCTGGTGGTCGGGAACTATCGGGATCCCGACAAGAACTGCAGGATCTGTCGGTCCGGGCGCTTCGTCCTCCAGAACGATTTCGGCGGCGGCCTCATGCTCTTCCGAAGGACGGCTCGGTGACCGCGCGGCTCGCGCTGGCGTTCTCGATCTCGCTTGCAACCGGACTGCTCTCGGTTCTTCTGTTTCTGCCCGAACGGGGGCGGCTCCGGCCGTCCTGGCTGCTCAAGCTGTCGCTCGCGAGCGGTCTGGGCCTCGGTCTTTCTTCGGAGGTCTACTTTCTCTGGCGATGGGCCTCGGGCGCGTCGACCGGAAGCCTGCTCCTCGCGGACCTTCTGCTCCTCGGAGGCCTCGGCGCCGCCCTGATGCGTCGCAGGACTCGCGGCTTCCCGAGCGCCGGGCCGCCGCCAGCTCCTCCTGCCCGCTCCGCTCCGTCCCGGCGGCCGTCGCCCGTCGAGAGGTTCCTGGCGATCGCGGTCTTGATCGCGTTCGCGGCGGCGGCGTATGCCTTCGTCTCGGCGTCCGCCAATCACCCCCACGGCGGGTGGGACGCCTGGATGAGCTGGAATCTCCGCGCGCGATTCTTCTTCCGGGCGGGCGGCCACTGGCGGGACGCGTTCTCGCCGCTCTTCTGGGGGGCGAATCCGGAGTATCCCGTGTTCCTGCCGACCATCGTGGCGCGGCTCTGGCAATACTCGGGCGGGGAGACGCAGCTCGCTCCGGTTCTGGTTGCGGCCCTCTTCACGTTCGCGACGGCAGCGCTCGCGTCCTCGTCGTTGTGCCTTCTTCGAAGCAGGGGACAGGGGCTGCTCGCGGGTCTGCTTCTCCTCGGGACTCCCTTTCTCATCCAGCACGGCGCATCGCAGATGGCGGATGTTCCCGTGGGTTTCTTCTTCCTCGCCGGAATCGTGACGCTCTGCCTCGGCGACCGGCTGTTCCCGGCGAGCGCCCGGCCTTTCGCCCTGACGGGTCTCGCCGCGGGTCTTGCGGCCTGGACGAAGAACGAGGGGACGTTGTTCCTGGCCGCCCTGGTTCTCGCCGCCGCCGCCGTTCTCGCCCGCGAAAGGGATCGCAACGGCCTTGCGGCTCGCGGCCTGGCCTTTGCCGGGGGACTCCTGCTCGTTCTGCCGCTCGGCCTCTGCGTCAAGACACAATTCGCGCCTCGCGACCTCATGCTCGTGTGGAACGCGGAGCGGCTCCACGACCTCATCGAATGGAGGCGTTACTGGCAGATCTTCGAGGCCTTCGGCTTTGCGAGCCTGTCCTTCGGCAACTGGCCTCTCCAGGTCACGCCGCTTCTCGCGTTCTACGCTCTCCTCCTCGGCCTCGACCCGGAGCAGCCGGGGCATCGCAGCTCCCGGATCGCCCTGGGCGCCGTCGGGCTGCTCGTGGCCGGTTACGCCTTCGTGTACGTGACGACGCCCCAGGACCTCGCCTGGCACCTGCGCACTTCTCTCCAGCGGGTGCTCCTGCAGATCTGGCCAAGCGCGGTGTTTCTCTTCTTTCTGTTTCTCAGGACGCCGGAGCAGGCCCTGGCGGCGAAGGCCGGCCCGGAGCGACAGGACGATTCCCGCTTCGCCGCTCCGGTCTGAATCGGGATCACTCCCGGAGGTAGAGGCGGACCGCCTCCTCCCAGGCGCGGGCCGCATCCTCGGCGGAGACGCCGTCGATGGGACCCCGACCCTTCTGGTGCCGGGCCGAGTAGAAGTTGTGGTACACGCAGTCGCCGAAGACCGTCCCCACGTCCCCCGGGCCTCGCTGCGACGTGAGCGGGACGAGATTGACCCCGCCGGTGCTCCCGGTCTCGCGCATCGAGATCGACTCGCCCACGTCCCAGGCCGTCCGGCCCAGCTTCTCGCGATCGGAGGAGTAGCGCGCGCGGAAGGTGTGGCGGCGCAGCACGAACCGCGCCTTGCGCATCGCCATGCAGCAGGGATGAGCATACGGCCGCCAGAGTCGCACGCCCGAAACCGCGCAGCCGCGGCGCAGCGGAGAGACGATGGACTCGAGCCAGGACGCCTTGATCGGGAAGGCGTCGACGTCGAGGGCAAGCACGATCTCGGACGACGCCGCCAGGAACCCGAGGTCCAGCGCCGCCGCGTGCCCGACGTTGCGCCGCAGACAGATGCGGCGCAGGCCCGGAGCGGCTCGCAGGAACTCGACGGAGCCATCGGTGGACCCGTTGTCGACGACGATCACTTCGAGCGGAGCGTCCGAAAAGCGCCGCAGCGCTCCGAGGGTCTCGCGGAGATAGGGGAGGGTATTCCAGTTGACGATCACGACGCTGACTCGGCCCATCCGGGCGAAGGGCAGGGCCAGGGCGGCGACGATCCGCGCCGCCGCCATCACGTACCGATTCTCCACGGCGCGCGCCGGCGCCCCGCCGAGGAGCCGGTCGACCATCCGCAGGAATCTCGGCTCGGAGTCTTCCCCTGCGGTCTTCCGGGTCACGATTCTCGGCGCGCGAACCCGACGGCGATGGCGGTCGCGCCTGCGCGGTCGGGCGAGGCCAGGGACGCTCCCCGCGCGGATGCGGGAGCAGACACGCGGCGCATCGAACGGAGGCTAGCATGGAGTCGATCGGGGACACGCGGCGAGCCTGAGGTGGTCTGGTATGGTTTCCGGAAGCGTGGAAAGTCTCCCCTCCGGCGCAGGCGAGGTCCACGTCCGGTTCGGTTCGATGCCGGGCCGGGCGCTCCAGCCGCCCCTGGTCGCCGCAGCGTTGCTCGCCGGTTTGCTGGCGTTCTTCGCCCTCGGGCGGCTGGGTGCGGGCATCGGAGGGATGCTCCAGCCGAACGAGGCGACCTTCGGCGAAGCCATCCTCTACGACCATGCGGCAAGGATCGTGCGGGGCGAGCCCCTGTATCAGCCGCCGGATCGCCTTCCGTACACGGTGGCGGCTTATACGCCGCTGTACTACGGGGTCGCGGCGGCGCTCCAGGCCGTCGTCGGACCGACCTTCCTGCCGGGGCGCCTGGTCTCGCTCGCGGCGGGACTCGCCGCGGCGGCCCTCGTGGGGCGGCTGGCGGGGCGTCGGGCCCGAAGCCGATGGGCGGGCCTCTTCGCGGCGTCTCTGTTTCTGGCTCTCGGGTTCCCCGGGCGCATCCCGTTTTTCGCTCTCTACAAGGAGGACATGCTCGGGGTCGCGCTGGCGCTCGGCGCGGTCTCGACGCTCGCCGGCGGCCGCAGCACGCGGCGCCTCATCGTGGCCGGGGCGCTGGCCGCCCTGGCGATCTTGACCAAACAGACGCTGATCGCCGCGGCCCTGGCCGGGACCGCGTGGCTCCTGCAGGAAGACCGCAAGAAGGCCGCGGTGTTCGCGGGCGTGTGCCTGGCCATCGTGCTCGCGACTTGCGCGGCCTTCGAGATCGGCACCGGCGCCTTTTTTGCCAATACCTTTTTCGCAAACGCGGTTCCCTTTCGCAAGGATGCGCTCCGGGAGAACCTCGACACGCTCCGGCAATTCCAGACCGTTCCCCTGGCCCTGGCCGCGCTGTGCCTTCTGGACCGCTGGCGGCAGGATCGGAAGCCTCAAGCGGATCTGCTGCTGTTGTATTGGGCCGCATGTCTCCTGGCGATCCCGGGGTTCGCGAGGCCGGGCTCGGCACACAACTACTGGATCGAGCTGGCTGCGGCGACGGCCGTCCTGGCCACGCTCGCCATCTGGGCTCGCCTCCGCCGGCGCGACACGTATGCGGAACGGGATCTCGCCGTTCTGCTGATTCTCCTGCTCGCCGCGAGCGTCGCCCTGCGGATGCGCGCGTTCGGACCCGCGGCCGTCCCGGTCCGGAGCCTCCTGAAGTCGCTTCCGAAACCGCAGCCGGAATTCGGCAAGCTGGTCGAGCGCGTCCGGTCGGAGCGCCGTGAAGTCCTGGCCGATCCGCCCGACGTCGTCGTGCTGGCCGGCCGCCGGAACCTGCTCGAACTGTACTTTTCCAGCATCCGGCACAGCGAGGGCCGGTTGAATCTGGATCCTCTCGTCCGGAAGATCTGCCGGGGAGAAGTGGGACTGCTCGTGATTCGCTACAGGCTCGACAGCGACGCGCGGGGAATCTATCAGGGCTACCCGTACTGGCCGCCGCCGATCCTCGCGGCCCTGCGCGAGACCATGACGTTCCAGGCGGAGCAGGCCGGCCGTTTCGTGTATGCCCCTCTCGACAGCGCGGCCCGCGCGGTCGCGGCCGGGCCGTCGGGGATCTGCCGCGGCGCGGCGCTCTCGCGCTGAGGCCCGAGAACCTTGTGAGCGACGTCGCAGCGACCCGGACCGCCGGGTCTCCGACGGGCGGACCGGAAGTCTCCGTCGTCGTCATCTTCCGGAACGAAGAACGTTTCCTTCAGGAGGCCATCGACAGCGTCCTGGCGCAAACCTTCGGCGGCTGGGAGCTGCTCCTGGTGGACGACGGCTCGACGGATCGAAGCCCGGGCATTGCCCGCCGGGCCGTCGAATGGCGTCCCGACCGCATCCGGTACCTCGATCACCCGAATCACGGGAACCTCGGCCGGAGCGCTTCGCGAAACCTCGGGATTGAGCACGCCCGTGGCCAGTTCCTCGCCTTCCTCGACGGCGACGACGTCTGGCTTCCGCACAAGCTCGAGCGCCAGCTGGCGCTGTTGCGCTCTCGCCCCGGCGTCGGGCTCATCTACGGAACCACCGAGTTGTGGCACAGCTGGACGGGCGACCCGGTCGACCTCGACCGGGACCTCGCGCCGGATCTGGGCGTTGAGCCCGGGGTGCCGCTCGAGGGCCCGGCGTACCTGTCCCTCATGCTCCGCCGTCAGGTCCCGTCGCCCTGCACCTGCAGCATGCTGCTGCGGCAGGAGGTCGTACGGCGGGTCGGCGGGTTCGAGCCCGCCTTCAAGGGGATGTATGACGATCAAGCTTTCGTCGCGAAGATCTGCCTCGCGACGTCCCTCCTCGCGTCCGGCGAGTGCTGGGACCGCTACCGCCGGCGTCCGGATTCCTGCTACTCGGTGGCGAAGGCCACGGGGCAGGACCAGGCGGCCCGCCGGTTCTTCCTCGAGTGGCTGAAGGCCTACCTGCTCGCCCGGGGGATCGACGACCGGCTCGTCTGGGGGTCGCTGCGCCACGAGCTCGACGCCGTCGGGCGGGCCGCGGCGCCCTCGCCGGCCGGAGCGACTCGCCGGCTCGCGCGACGATTCCTGCCGGAAACCGCCCGGCGCTGGATCCGCGGCCGGTGGCGGCGCGGAGAATCCGCGCCTGCGGCGGGCCGGGTCGACTTCGGGAGCCTGCGGCGCCTGACCCCCATCAGCCGCCGGTGGGGGAAGGATCGCGGAGGGCTGCCGGTCGATCGTTACTACGTCGAGCGCTTCCTCTCCGCCAACGCCGCGGACATCCGCGGCCGCGTGCTGGAGGTGGGCGACGACGCCTACACGCGCCGATTCGGCGGCGGCGCCGTGGCGCGATGCGACATCCTTCATGCCGTGCCCGGCAATCCGAAGGCGACGATCGTGGCGGACCTGGCGCGCGGCGGCGATCAACTCCCGGCCGCGGCCTTCGACTGTGTGATCCTCACGCAGGTGCTTCACGTGATCGGCGATCCGCGCGCCGCCGTGCGGACGGTCCGACGGATCTTGCGGCCCGGCGGCGTCGTGCTGGCGACCGTCGCGGGAATCAGCCAGGTCAGCCGTTGGGACATGGAGCGCTGGGGAGACTACTGGCGTTTCACCACGCTGTCCGCCCGCAGGCTCTTCGAGACGGCGTTTCCGCCCGATCTGGTCGGCGTCCAGTCCTATGGAAACGTGCTCGCCGCCCTCGCGTTTCTTCACGGCCTCGCCGCGCAGGAGCTTCGGGTCGAGGAGCTCGACCACCACGATCCCGACTATCAGGTCCTGATCGCCGTGCGAGCGGTGGCATCGGAGCGAGCGTCTATCGAACCCCCGCCGCAAGCCGGCCCGAAGGCCGGATCCGCGGGCTAGGGATCGAGGGGCGGCGAGATCGGTGCCTGGGCTGACACGAAGGTCTCTCGTGCCCCTCGCTCGCCCCTTCGGCAGGGCGCTCGTCGTCGTTGCCCTGGCGAACCTTCTCTTTCTCGCCCTGGTCTATCTGGCTCAGGGCGACCGATGCGCGGTTCTTTCGCGCGTGCAGTCGGCCTTCGAGACGGGAGAGCTGACGACCCGAGATTTCCTCTATCTCGACCACCGGCGGGGGTGGTTCCAGTTCGACGACTGCAACGCCCTTCAGATGCTGATCAACGAGGATTCGCCTCGGCTCCGGAGGGCGCTCGCTCCCCGGGTGTTCCAGGAGAACGAGGACTGGGAAGGCCAGTGCCGGGTGCTGCGATACCTGGCGTCGGAATGGGTGGACCCCAGGCAGCTCCTTTCGATCCGGTACAGCCGCTACTGGCATGGATACAACGTGATCGTGGCCTTCGCGCTGCGCCACATGGAGCTGCGGGATCTGCGGCGCCTCTTGACCTCCGGCGTCTGGCTCTCGATCGGTTTGCTCGCGCTCGCGGCGTGGCGGTCCGGCCCTCGCGTCCGGCGAACGGGATTGATCATTGCGGCCGTCGCCTCGACCGTCTGGGCCGTGCCCTACTTCGCGCCGGGCCTGACGCAGGGTCCCGGCGATGCTCTGCTCTTCCTCGCGCTGGCGGCGATCGCGGCACGGCCGAAGATGGCGGCGGACGCCGGCCGGATCGTGCCGTATGCGGCCGGGTTCGGCGCCCTCGTCGTGTTCCTCGAGATGCTGACCGGGAAGCTCCCGACCGCGATCGCGCTGCTGGCGGCGATCACCCTCGCCGCGGCCCGAGACGAGAACGGGCCTGTCGTCGGAGGATGGCCGGCGCGCGGGCTCGCCCTGCTCGCCGTGACGGGCTTCGTTCTCGGGGCGGCCGCGACGGTGGTCGCGAAACTGCTTCTCGCAGGGACTCTCGTCGAGCCGCAAGCGAGCGCGAATTTCGTCGCGCGGCTCTCCGAGTACATCGGGATGCCGTACTACTACTCCCGATGGCTGGGCCCGCTCGAGCGGCACCTGCCGGCGATCCTCTATCCGTTTGCCCGGATGGCGCGGCAGTCGCACATGCTGACGTACGGGCACTCGCGGGCCGGCTTCGGGCTGGTCGCCGCCACGGGACTCGCCTGGCTTGCCGCCGCCGTCCGGGGATGGCGGGCGCGGCACAGCGAGCACGGCCGGGACGTCCTGTTCCTGGTCGGCGCCGCGATGGTCCCGGCCGTCTGGGTGCTCTTGCTCCCTCTCCACGCCTACATCCACGCGCCCTTCATGGTCCGCATGTTGATCGTGCCCGCCACTCTCGGTCCGCTCGCGCTGTGCTGGCCCCGCGCGCGAGAGGAGGTTCCGCCGGGCGCCCGGTGAGCGACTCGCGGCGTCCCGGCGCCGCGTCGCTTCGAAACACCTGTCACCTGTCCCCGGCTTCCCAACCCGGACTGTCGCGGCGGCCGTCGGCGATCATCTGGCCTTCTCCGCGGCCCGGCGGCGCATCATCCCGGCCTGATATTGCACCCAGGCAGCAAGCCGCTGCTCCCAGAGCGGGATGGCCGCGCTCCGCTTCCGGGCGAGATTGACCGTCTCGCGAGGATCGGCGGACAGGTCGTAGATCTCGAAATGATCGTCGTCGGCGTCGTAGATCACCTTGGTATCTCCTTCCCGCAGGCCGAAAAGGTGATCCGACCGCGAGGCGAAGAAGTACACGCGCCCGCTCCGGCGAGTCGTCCAGAGACTGCGACCCTGCCAGCCGGGCGGGGCGGCGAAGCCCAGCGTTTCCAGAACGGTCGGGGCGACGTCGATCAATCCGCCCACGGCCGGCGATTGCTCTCCGTGGAAGAGCTCCGGATTGATCAGCACGAGCGGCACGTGAATGTTCTCCTCGTAGAGCTGGCTTGCGTGGACCCACTGGTCGTGCTGGCCGAACGCCTCCCCGTGATCTCCCACGACGACCACCAGGGTCGATCGGTCGAGGCGACGCTGCTCCAACGCCCGAAGCAATTTGCCCAGAACCGAGTCGTCGTGGCGCAGAGCATTCAGGTAGCGGCCGAAGTCCTTTGCGACGCCAAAGTCCTCTTCGCGGCCCGTCGGGAAGTACGGAAAGTGCGTCATCATCGTCCAGATGATGGCGAGAAAAGGCTGGTCCGGGACGCGGTCGATCCAACCGATCGCCGCCTCGACGGCGCAGGCATCGTCCTTGCCGTCGAGAAAGGGCCAGCCCTTCGTGCTGGCCCACAGAATCGGTGCGTCGCAGGGCAGGGTCCGATAGTCTTCGATCTCGTCGAACTCTCGGTGCGACAGAAAAAGGTCGGAATGCTGATAACGAAGGTCGGCCGCATTGAAGAACGCGGTCCGGTAGCCGCGCCGCTTCAGCTCCGAGCTCAAGGAAGGCAGCGCGGCTGCAGGGTGCTCCTCGGTGAGACTCTCGTAGGAGATCTGTGGGTAGATCGACGTCAGGAGAGACACCAGGGAATGGCTCGTCTCGGGGCACTGCGCGTAGATGTTCGAGAAAATCGCCGCGTGCCCTCGCTGTCTGGCGAGCTCCGGAGTCACCGGGTACGGCCCTCCAAAGGACTCCAGATACTGTGCGGGAACGGATTCCAAGACCACCACGACCGCGTTTCGGATGCCTCCCGCGGGCCGCGCGCCGGCGGGGTCTGAAAGCGAGGACGACCGGGGAGGCTCGAAGTCCTCGGAACCAACGGACGTCTTCATCGTCAGCAGCCCCGGGCTCCGGCCGGCGATTACCATCGACCGGGCGAAGGAGACGATCGGATTCTCGAGCCTGGCGCGCGGCCAGTGGTGTCGGCTGAGGACGATGGCGCCGAGCAAGAAGTAGATCGAGAGCACCGCAGCCGCGGCGAACGTGAGCCGGCGCTGGCCGAATCGCCGCAGGAAAAGGCTCAATCCGCCGCGAACCGCGCGTGACAGCGCCAGCAGACCAACGACCCCGCCTGCGGCGATCAGTATCGGGCTCCAGGACAGCTCCGCGAAAATCGCGTTGCGCGCTTCCTGGCTGCGCAGGAAATCGGAGTAGTACAGCCATTGGTAGTTCAACGGCCTGCCGAGCATCGGCACCAGCTTCACGTTTGCGAGGGCGGCGAGCAGGGAGAAGGCCGCGACGCCCATGAAGAGACGGTGGAGCGCGCGGCGCGCCTTCGGGCTCCGGGTCATCGAGAAACACGCCAAAAAGACGGCCGTGACGGCGGCCACGTAGAGGAGGTCGTGGTAGGCGGCCAGCGCGAATCCCGCGGCGCGGCCGAGGATCGAGGGGAGGTAGCGGAAGCTCAGGACGTATGAGCGGACGACCATGAGAAGCAGGCCGAGGCTCAGGCCGGTGGCGAGCAGCTCCGGCAGGGAGGGAGATCCTCGCGTCTTCTCGCCGTTCATCGCGCGATTCATGCCGGGAGTCTGCCGGGGAGTTCCTTCGGTTCGGGCGCCCTAGCGGCGGCGCATTCCCAGGATGCTGGTGAAGAAGCTCCAGAGCACCGTCTGGAAACCGAGCGCCGTCAACGTGACACCCGGAATCACCCACTTCATCGTCTGCGCATAGTCCAGGTGTCCGAAGTGCCGGGCCCTCCACTGGTTGACGGAGACGGCGAGAAAGACGATTCCGGCGACCATGGAGGCGGCGCCGACGAGCAGTCCTTCCTCCAGGCGAACGATCCGAAAGAGACGCGTCAGGCGCGGATCTTCGGGGAGCAGACCCTCGTTGACCGCGAAAACCTTCGTCAGGGCCCCGAAGAGGATGGCCTGGTACCCGCAGATCACCGACAGGCTCGCGAAGAGAAGGGTGTGCGCGCCGAGCTCGACGCCGAAGACGTGAGCCTGGGGCAGCGCCAGCGCGTAACCCAGGAGCCCGAGGAAAATCAGACAAAGACCCGGCCAGAGAAAAAGCCAGCGCGGGCTCATCATCAGAAAGAAGCGCAGAGTTCGCCAGCCGTCCCGGAACGTCCTCAGATGCGGCCGATGAGCCCGCCGACCGTCCGGGTGAAGGGTGATCGGCACCTCGGCGATGGCCGCCCGGAAGAGGCTCGCCTTGAGGATCATCTCGGTGGCGAACTCCATCCCGGTGCAGCGCTGGTCCAGCCGCTCGTAGAGAGCGCGGGTGAACCCGCGAAGCCCGCAGTAGACGTCGTGGATCGGCGCTCCGAACCAGAGGCGCGCCAGGAGCGAGAAGAGCGGGTTTCCGAGCCACCGGTGAACCCACGGCATCGCTCCCTCGCGCACCGTGCCCCCGCCCGATGGCAGCCGGCAGCCTTGAACCAGCTCGTATCCTTGGCGGTGCTTCTCGACGAAACGGGGCAGCTCGCCGAAGTCGTAGCTGTCGTCGGAGTCTCCCATCACGATGAACGGCGCGCGGGCGGCCGCGATGCCGCCCATCAAGGCGCTTCCGTACCCGCGCGCGCGGACGGACACGACCCGCGCGCCCCGGATGCGGGCGATCTCCTGAGACCCGTCCGACGACCCGTTGTCCGAGACGATCACCTCTCCCGGGATCCTGGCGTCCTCGAGCGCTCGACGCGCTTTCTCGACGCAGGCGCCCACGGTGTCGGCCTCGTTGAGGCACGGCATCACGACGGAGACTTCGGGAGGCGGGTCCGGATCGAGAGCGTCGGGAGAAGATGTCCCGTTGTCCATCGCCGTCGCAGAAGTTATCGGGGGCACAGCGCCTCATGCCATCGGTCGGGCGGCGGCGCTCGCTCGATCAAGGATAGCGCAGATTCGTCCCTCCACGAGGAGTCTTTCGCGGACCCGAAGCTCCGCCGCGCCGCGGGATCGGAGACCGGACACTAGAATGGCGATCGATGCGCAATCCGGGCGCCGGGGAGCCGCCCGCGCAGCGGACGGAGGCAGGCGTGACCGAGCTGAGCGTCGTGATCCCGACCTACAACCGTGCGGAGCGCCTTCGGGCCTGTCTCGACGCGCTCAATGCCCAGACGCTCGTCGCCGAGACGGCTGCGGGCGCCTTCGAAGTCGTCGTGGTCGTGGATGGCTCGACGGACGGCACACGCGAGCTGCTCGCGCGCTATCCCGCCTCGTTTCCGCTGAAAGTCCTCTGGCAGGAGAATGCCGGCCAGGCGAGCGCGCGCAACCGTGGGATCGGCGAGGCGGCCGGGCGCTTCTGCCTCCTGATCGACGACGACATCGTCGCGAGCCCCGGGCTCGTGCGAGAACACCTCCGCGCGCAGCGTGAGACCGGAGGCGTCCTGGCAGCCGGGAAACTGACCCTCCGGATTCCCGCGCGCGCCGGCTGGTACGCCCGCCGCTACGCGGCGGGTTGGGCGGCCCACTACGAGCGGCTCGACACCGGACGGAAGCCGCCGACTGCCGACGCGTGCTATGGCGGGAACCTGTCCTTTCCTCGAGCGGCGTTCCTCGCGGTCGGAGGGTTTGCCGTGGACCTGCGACGCGGTCACGACATCGATCTCGCGCGCCGGCTGGTCGCCCACGGACTCGTTCCGCGATACCTGCCGCTCGCGGAAGCCGTGCAGGATGAGCGCAAGACCTGGCAGGAGCTCTTGCGCGACCTGGAGGCGGCGGGGGCGAGCGTCGTTTCCCTGTACCGGCGCGATCCCTCGACGCTGCCGGTGAGCGGGCTCGCCGACTTCCGCCGCGCGGGATCGGTATCGGTGGCCTGCCGGCGCGGCCTGCTGGCGCTCGGCGTCCCGACCGCCGTGCTCGGCGCCCTGGGGCCGGCGCTCGATCACGTCACTCGCGGCCGCTGGTACGAGTTCCTTCGCCAGTATGCGTTCTGGCGGGGCGCCCGCCACGCCGCGAGCCGCGAGGAGTGGCTCGGGCTCACGAGCGCGGTGACGATCCTTCTCTATCACGCGTTTGGCGCGTCCGGCGAGCGGCCGAGCCGGTTCGTCGTCGCGCAGGGCGAGTTCGCCTGGCAAATGCGCTGGCTGGCCCGCGCCGGCTACCGGGTGCTCGGTCTCGAGGAGTACGTCCGGGCTCGGCGGGAGAACGGGCTTCCGCCGCCCCGTTCGGTGATCGTCACGTTGGACGACGGTTACGCCGACAATGGCGCGATCGCGGCGCCGATCCTCGCCCGGCACCGGTTCCCGGCGACGATCTTCCTCGTGACGGACCGCGTGGCCGACGCGAACCGGTGGACGGCCGAGGGTGCGCTCGCCGCCCGGCCGACGCTGTCGTGGGAGGAGATCCGCGGCCTCGAGCGGGCGGGCCTGCGGTTCGCGCCGCACGGCCGGAGCCATCGCGCCATGGAGGGCCTGACCGGCGAGGAACTCTCGGACGAGATCGGCGGAGCCTGGGCCGCGCTGCGGCGAGAGCTGACTCAGCCGGTCCCGGTGCTGGCGTTTCCGTTCGGCCTGCACGACGCGGCGGTGCGGGCCGCGGCCGAGTCCCTGGGACTCCGGGGCGCCTGTACGGCCAAGCCGGGGCGGAATTCCTTTCTCACGCCGCTCTTCGCGCTGCGTCGCGCCGAGATCGGAGGCGACACCGGCCGTCTCCGGTTCCGCCTCGCCGTCTGGTTCGGCGACACGCGGCCCGTCCGCAATCGGCGGCGGCTGCGTTCCTGAGCCCCGGGGGGGCGCGGCGGGGTCGGCGGCGACCGTCCGGCTTCAGCGGAGACCGGAGCGCGGCGAGCCATACCCGGTGCGCATCGCCTCGCGGTAGACGATCCCGGCGTTGGCCCGCAGGTCGCTCGACACCCAGCCCGGCGGGAGAGCGGCGCGCGAGAACGTGATGTCTTCGCGGTTCGGCGCCCCCGGCGCGTGGCTGATGTAGATCTTGTAGCCGAGGAGGTCTTCGATGATCTTCTGGATCTCGAAGATCGAGAACGGGCGGCCCGACGCCAGAAGGATCGGCCGCGATGGCGGCGGCTCGAGCCCTCCCAGGATGAGGCGCGAGACGAAAGCCGCGACGTCGTCGGCCCAGACGAAGTCTCGCAGCGTGTCCAGAGACCCGTAGATCGAGGAGACCTCGCGCCGGATCCCGTTCGAGAGAAGTGTGGAGACCAGGCCGGCGCGCTGCCCGGGCCGCGCGCGGCCGTAGACCGACGAGAGGCGGACGATGACTGCGGGGATGCGCGACGAGACGAGCAGCCGCTCTTGCGCCTCCTTCAGCTCTCCGTAAGGCCTGCGGGGTCTCGGAACGGATTCCGAATTCACCTGTCGCTGTCCTTCGAACAATCCGCCGGCGGAGCTGAAATGGACGATCCGGGTCGCCGCGTCCGGGAGCTCTTCGGCGAGCCGGGTGCCGAGCGCGAGGACCGCTCGAAAATTCGCGAGTTCCGCGGCGGTCTCGTCGGCGCCGGCCGCGAAACCGGCGCGCCCGGCGCTCCAGACGAGTGTCAGTCTCGAGCCCCCGCGGGAGACGAGAGACTTCGCGATCCGGGCGCGGATTTCTTCGAGCTGCCGGTCTCGCTCGCCCGGGTCTGCCCAGGCCAGGGCCAGCGGGACCGCGTCCCTGTTCGCCAGCAGCCGCAGGCGATGGACCAGCGCCGAGCCGACGAGCCCGACGCCGAAAACCGCGATCGTGTGGCCGGGGTCCTCTGCGCCCGGCCGCAGGAGGATCACGACCAGCCTTTCCGCGCCCAATCGAGCAGCCCGGCGTCGCGGCTGCGGTCCACGACGAAGAACGTCGGCTTTCCCCTCGCGCGAGCGACGAGGTTCGAAGTGAGCTCCACGAGTATCCCGGCGAGGAGCGAGATCAGCCCGCCGAAGAAGGAGATGAGGATCACCAGGGAGACCCATCCCCGAGCCTCGATCGCGGCGGGATTGAGCAGCTTGATCCCGACGACCGTCAGCGACATCAGAATGCTGCCGGCGAGCGCCAGCACCCCGATCGCGGATCCGAGCCTCAGGTAGGTCAGCCTCGAGGACGCCAGCATCCGGCCGGCGTGGCGGCCGAGGGATCCGAGCGTGTAGCCGCTCCGTTTCTGCTCCGCGTACCGGCGGTCCGTCATGTGGACGGGGAGCGTGCCGATGCGGTCGGTGAACCAGGAAAGCGCGACGTCGAAATACGGGTCATGGGCGCAGACGGCGGCCGCGGCGCGGGCGATGCCGCCTCGCATCATCCGGAAGCTGTTGAAGTCCCGCACGTGAGGGTCGCCGGTCAGCCGGCTCATCAGGCTCTTGAAACCCGCCGATCCCATGTCGCGCACCCACGACTCGTGAACGGGCCCGAGCGGCTTCGCGTAGACGACGTCCGCCGCCTCGCGAATCGCCTGCTGGAGCAAGGGAACGAGATGTTGGGGGTCGTGCTGGAGATCTTCGTCGAGGCTCGCGATCCAGTCGCCGGAGCAGTGGAGGATCCCGGCGATCGTCGCCGGATGCTGGCCGAAGTTGCGCGAGAGGTGGATGGCGGTAAGCCAGGGGTGTGCGGCCTGGAGCCCGGCCAGAACGGCGGCCGACTCGTCGATCGAGTCGTCGTCCACGAAGAAGACTTCGGTCAGCCGCACCGGCGCTCCTTCCGCCTCGAGCCGCGCCCGCACTCGCCCGAGGGCCGCCACGAGATCGGGGAGATGTTGCGCGCCTTGATAGACGGGGACGACGACCGAGAGAGTCGCCGGATGCATGGAACGAAATTCTAACCGCCCGGCCGCGGCGACGCCGGGTTCGGCGCCCGGCGATCGCCTCGAAACGGCCTGCCGGCCGGGATGCGCGATGGTATCGTCGATGAGGTGGAGCCGCCGGACGCCGCCCGAGACCGCGCCGGCGCGGCCTTCGACAAGTTCGCGCATCGCTACGACGCTCTCATGGAGCAGTGTCTTCGCGTCGCGGGCGAGGACAAGGAGTACTTCGCCAGGGGCCGCCTGGAGTGGCTGGCTCGCCGCCTGTCCCGGCTCCAGAGAAAGCCGGAGACGGTGCTCGATTTCGGCTGCGGCTCGGGATCGACGATTCCTCTCTTCTTCGAGATCCTGGGAGCGCGCCGCGTCATCGCGCTCGATGAATCTGCCGAGCTGCTGAATCTCGCGGCCCGACAGTACGGCCACCTGAGCGTTTCCTTCTCGCTCGAATCGGACTTCCAGCAACGCGAGGCCTGCGACCTCGTCTTCTGCAGCGCGGTGTTTCATCACGTTCCGCCTTCGGCCCGGCTCGCGGTCGCGCGGGCGATCGCGTCCTACCTCGAGCCGGGCGGCTTTCTCGCCTTGTGGGAGCACAACGCCTGGAGCCCGGCGGCGCGCTACGTCATGAGCCAATGCGAGTTCGATCGCGACGCGCGTCCGCTGAGCGCCCGCTCCGCCAGAAAGCTGCTGGCCGCAGCCGGCTTCGAGATCGTTTCGACCGATTTTCTGTTCATCTATCCGAGGTTCCTGCGCATCCTGCGCTGGTCGGAGCCCCTGCTCGCCGGGCTTCCCCTCGGGGCTCAATTCCAGGTACTCGCCCGGAAAGCGGATTCGAGGGCCGCGGCGCCCCGGCAGACGAAGGCGCTCCTCGGGAGCTAGGCCCGATCGCCAGGGGAGCCAATGCGACGCCTCTTCGCCCGAGAGTTCCGCCGGCATGGGCCGATCGCCCGGGGTATCGCGGTCGTCGGGCTCGCCAACCTGCTGTTTCTCGCCCTGATGGTCTTCGCCCCGGGCGACCCGGGACTGATGGCTGCCCGCATCCGGACCGCCTACGCGACCGGCGAGCTGGGGACGATTTCCTACCTTTGGTTCGATACGCGGCGCGGCGTCTTCCAGCACAACGATTGCCTCGTTCTCGAGATGCTGAGCAACCGGCATTCCTCGACGCTCGAGCGCGCTCTGGCGCCGAGGACTTACGTGACGGAAGAGGAGCACAATCCCTGCATCCTGCTGCGAGCCCTCGTCGTCGAGCGGGTCGAGCCGGCGACACTCCACCTGGCCGACCGGTTCACCCGGTACTGGCACGGGTACAACGCGCTGACGGGGCTCGCGCTGCGTTTCATGGAGCTCGCCGATTTCCGGCGGCTCCTGAGGGCCGCCGTATGGCTCTCGATCGGAGCACTGGCGCTTGGCACCCTTCGTTCCGGTCCCATCGCCCGGCGCACGGGGCTCACGGTCGCCCTGGCGGCCGCGACGGTCTGGGGCGTGCAGTATTCCGCGCCCGGGCTCTCCCAGGGTCCGGGCGACGCGATGCTGATGCTCGGGTTGGCGGTCGTCGCGGCCAGGCCGAAGATCGCCGCCAGGCTCGATCGGATCGTTCCCTACGCGGCGGGCTTCGGGGCCGTGGTCGTGTTCTTCGAGATGTTCACGGGTCAGCTGCCGACCGGCGTCGCCTGGCTTGCGGCTCTCACGCTCGCGGCGGCGCGAGACGAGGAAGCGCGCGGCGGGATCGCGCCCCCCCGCGCCGTCCTCGCTGCGGTGGCGGCCTTCGCGCTGGGAGCCGCCGCGACGGTGCTCGTGAAACAGGCCCTGGCGCTCGCGCTCGTCGGGCCTGCCGCCCCGGGGAGCTTTCTCAAGCACCTCCGATTGTGGATGAGCGTGCCGGAGAGCGGACGCCACGTGCCGGGGATACTTCTTCCGTTCCGCTCGCTCGTCGGGCAGTCGGGCACGCTTACGTTCGGGAGCCGGGTGGCCGGGTACGCCCTGATCGCGGCCGCTGCGGCCGCATGGATGATCGCGGCGGTCCGGGGATGGCGGCGGCGCGAGAGCGCGCAGGGCCGGGACGTGCTGATTCTGATCGGCGCGGCCCTCGTGCCGGTCGCCTGGACGCTGCTTCTTCCCAACCATACCTACGTCCATTCCTGGCTCATGGTTCGCCTTCTCGTCGTGCCGATATCCCTCGCGCCGGTGGCGCTTTTCTGGCCGGCCTGGAGCCGCGGCCGTCGCTCTGCCTGACGTCGCGGCGCGGAGCCAGTCGGAGTGACGCGGGTCGATCTCGAGCATCGCCACTTCTCGCGCCACGGGGTGGGGGCGGAGCGATGCGCAAGGCCGTCGGCGCCGAGGGCGGCTTGAGGATGCTCCTGCGGCTCTTCGGCGAGCGCGTGCAAGCGAGGGGCATCAAGGCGTCAAAGGCGGGCGCGGAAAATCGAATCGCTTCCTGCCTCAGGTTGGAAGAGCCCGATGCGGCGAAGCCCTGATGCAGGCATGCTACGCTTTCGCGCTTCACCCCAGAGGGGCCCTCTGCCGAAAAAAACGCTCACGAAGAGTCCCGCAGGCCGAAGACCTCGCGTGCGGTCATGAAGCGGTACCTTCTGCTCACGGCTGCGATGATGGGGGTCTTCCTGTTGCTGTTCGCGCTGGCCGAGGCCCTGGAAATACCCCTGCTGACCAACCCCTCCGACTCGCTCGCAGGGCTCGGGGTCCTGGCCGCCCCAGCGGGAGTGGGCC
Source organism: Acidobacteriota bacterium (assembly GCA_050257975.1). GTDB lineage: Bacteria > Acidobacteriota > Thermoanaerobaculia > UBA5066 > Gp7-AA6 > DATBFU01. The sequence continues at coordinate 4,793 of JBLMXY010000079.1, read as the reverse complement.
TCCTCGTCGCGGACGTGGTGCTGCCGGTGCCGTCGAGCCTCGTGATGGTCGCAAACGGAGCTCTTTTCGGGGCCAGGCTCGGCACCTTGCTGTCACTGACTGGCGCACTGGGCGCCGGGCTCTTCGGCTTCAGTCTCGGCCGAAGGGGCGGGCCCCTGCTCCTCCGCCTCGTCTCGGCGGAGGAGCGGGCACGCGCCAACGACCTGCTGGACCGCTGGGGGGCACTGGCCGTCGTCGCCACGCGCCCCGTGCCCGTCGTCGCCGAGACGGTCGCGATCCTGGCTGGCTCCTCACCGATGACCTGGGGACGCATGACGCTGGCGACCGTGGCGGGGGCGCTCCCGGGCTCCCTGCTCTACGCGGTCGCGGGTGCGAGTGCGGCAGCCTTCGCCTCGACGGCTGCGGTGTTCGCTCTTGTCCTGGCGCTCACCGGGGTCTTCTGGCTGGCGGGTCGGCGGCTCGGGCGTGGTCAGAACACTGCGACCAGAGAGGGCAACCTGGCCCCTCCGCGACAGGCACGAGGCGCACGAGAAGGACCAGGGGAGGAGGAGCGGGGCGACGACTGAGCGGGCGGCGTCTTCGGCGGAGCCGAGCCCCGCCGAGCTCCGTGCTGGAAACATGGTGCGCCCGTCGCGAAGCGAGCGCGGGCCCCTTGCTCCGCAGGGCAGGACAGCGCGGAGCCAACGGGAGTTGACGACAGCCCGGAGTAGATCTCTCGACGACCTGGCTTTGGCGTCTGTCCGGAACTACGCTTTGCCGGCAACGAGACGCGGAGAAAATGCGGAGAATCGGCGGCGAAAATCAAGGCAGACCGCGGCAGAACGCTTCCCGGTCGAGCGCCTCCCACAGGAGGTCCGCTCCGGGACCTTACTCCGGAGCCGGCAACTCGGGAGGATAGGGTAGGGGAGAACTGGATGAAATCGCCGAAGAAAAGCCCGGTCGTGATACGTTGACGAGTCTCCGCGCCTCGAAGTTCCTCTCGTCGGCGCGCACTCGCGACCTCGTGCTGGTGACGGGCGTGTCGCTCGGCGCGCGGCTCGCGTTCCTGGCGTGGAAGGATCCCGCCGCGATCTGCTACGACCTTCGCGCCTGGAGCGCCGTCGCGCGCCAGCTCGCAGCCGGCGAGAACCCGTACGTCAGCACGGACTTTCTGAACTGGCCTCCCCTCTGGATGCAGTTGATCTTCGGGCTCGACCGGATCGCAACGGCACTCGGGATCTCGACTGTTCTCGCCATTCAGCTCTTCCTGATCGCGGTGGAAGTGGGCGTGATCGTCGCGACCCATGATCTGCTGTCCGCGGTCGGGTGCTCGCGGGTGAAGCGGCGGTGGATTCTCTTGATTGGAATCGCCCTGAACCCGATCTGCATCCTGCTCGTGTGCCAGCACGGCAACTTCGACGTTCTGGTGGGGTTCTTGGTCGTCCTCTTCTTGTCCGCGATCATCCGATGGAACCGGGGTGGACCGATCGAAGACTGGTTTCTCGCGTGCTTCTGGCTCGGTTTGGGTACGACGCTCAAGGTCGTGCCGATCGTGCTCGCCCCCATCCTTCTCGTCGGGATCCGCAGGCTCTCGCGCGCGGCGCGGTTCCTGGGCGCCGCGGTCGTCCTGGGTCCGGCGGCGTATGGCGTGAGCGTTCTGTACGTCATGAATCCGGCGGAGATCACCCGAAAAGTGATCGGTTATCGGTCCTTGCCGTGGAGGTTTGGGTTTACGCGCCTCCTCCGCGTGTTCCATTTGGATCACTGGATCGGCGGCTACCGAATTCTTTTCGTCGGGGCGCTTCTCGCCTGCATGGCGCTTGTTGGAGCGAATGTCCTGCGCCGCGTCACGGTTCCGGACCGAAGCCTGATTTGCGGAGCTCTCCTCCTGCTGGCGTTCATCCCCTTCGCGGGCCCCGGATACGGACCACAATACATTTATTGGTTCTGGCCGCTCGTGCTCGCGGCTTTCGCAACGGGGACGCGGAACGTTCGGGAAACGACGATTCTGTTCTCGGCGACGGCTGCGGCGACATACCTGTTCGAGTACGCGTTCCGGGCCACTCTCGGCGGTTTTCTCCTGGGCCACTTCTCGCCGACCCATCCTCTCGTTCTTTTCACGACCGTGAGGTTGCCGACGCTTCGCTGGCCGCTCTTCCTGTCGTACGCGCTCCTCGTCGGGGCCCTCCTCCTCAGTTTCACCGTCGGAGATCGCGACGCGCAGGTCCCGCCACCCGGTGTGCCGATCCGGCGATGACACCCATCGACCGGGCGCTGCGGATTTGGAGATACAACAACCCGGCTTCCTGCGAGTCGATTTCGAAGAGCGGTTCACCCGGAGGGCGATATCAGGAAATCTTGGGCTGCGGCGTGCAAGGCGACAGGTGTTCCGGGGCTTCGGTTCCACGACCCGCAACTCTTGCCCCAGAGGACGGGGCGATCTCTCGAGCTGCTTGGAAACATGGTGCGCCCGCCGCGATTCGAACGCGGGACCTTTAGCTCCGGAGAGCAGGACGGCGCGGAGCCGAGCGGACCTGACGACAGCTCAGAGTCGATTTCTCAACGACTTGCCTTCGGAGCATCTGCCTGGGACTCCCGTGGACTGACACCAAGACACGGGGAAAACGCGGAGAATTGCCGCTCTGGTTGCAGAAGCCGCCACGGTGAAGCGAAGAGAGCAGTTGCAGAACGACAACGTGCGGCGGAGAAGCGGGTGCCCGACGCCGCAAGGGGAGTTCAAGGAAGACAGCCATGGCAGAGCAGACTCTCGATAACCTGCGCGAGCGCATCCGGCTGCTCGACCTGGACCTCGTGGCGCGGGTGGCAGAACGCGTCGATCTCGCGAGACAGGTCGGAGAGATCAAGCGCCGGCGGAAACTCTCGACGGCGGATTACGCTCAGGAGAGAGCCGTGTTAGAGCGCGCGCGATCCGCCGCGCAGGAGCAGGGGCTCGATCCCGGCGTGGCGGAGGATCTCTTCGCCCGGCTCATCCGAGCTTCGGTCATCGCACAGGACGAGGACAACCTTCGCGTTGCGGGTCTGGGCGCCGGCAAGACCGCCGTCATCGTGGGCGGCGCGGGTCGCATGGGCCGGTGGTTGTGTCGCTTTCTGTCCGCCCAGGGCTATGAAATCGGCGCCCTCGACCCGGCCGCCGCGCCGGAGACGGAGGCGTGGGCTCGCCGGGCGCTTCCGTCGGCCGACCTCGTCGTCTGCTCTACCCCGCCGGCCGCCATCGTCGAACTCTACGCGGCCTGGTCCAGAAGGCCACCGGCCGGAGTGATCGTGGACATCGCCAGCATCAAGACCCCGTTGATCGAGCCGATCCGGGCTCTCCAACGCGCAGGTGGCCGCGTCGCGTCCATCCATCCCATGTTCGGCCCATCCACGATCCTTCTGCGAGATGCGGACGTCGTCATCTGCGACACCGGGGCTCCCGAAGCCACAGTGATCGTGAAGAAGCTCTTTCAGCCGACCACGGCGCACCTCGTCCACTTACCGATCGACGAACACGACCGCGTCATGGCGGACCTTTTGAGCCTCGCGCACGCCGCCGCCCTCGCGTTTGCACTCGCGCTTCCCCCGACCGAGCACCCCGTGCGCAGCTCGACCTTCCAGGCGCTCGAGTCGGTGGCTGCCACCGTGGCGCGGGAGAGTCCGGACGTCTATTATGAGATCCAGGCGATGAACCCCTATTCCGGGTTGGCCCTCGAGCGCCTGCGCGGCGCACTCGATCGGATCGTCGCGACGGTTACGGCTCGGAATGCGAAAGGATTTCGGACGCTGTTCGCCGAGGCGGAGCAGCGCACTCAGAGAAGGAACTCGAGGGACCCCGATATCGACCGGTAATCGTGGACACCCGGGACGCTCAACCTTGCCGCAATGCCGGGACCTCGCAGCGCTCTTTGAATCCCTGACGGGGGCAGCCCGATGGCCGAGTTGAATCGCGACCGCACGTTCTCCAGGCAGATGATCGCCGTCAACTCGACGAGTTGGGCCTCGTCCACGTGGGCCCGCAGCCTCTGGACGAGCTCGTCGTCGACCGCAGGCGGCGTCTCGGTCATCGCCTCGGCGTACTCCATGACCAGGCGCTCCAGCGGGCTGAACAGCTTGCTGTCGCGCCAACGCGGCGCCGCCTCGATCTTCTCGTTCCATCCGCCGCGGGACGAACGCGTGGCTCCGTCCTCACTCCGATCGCAGCGCCTGGATGACGTCCACGCGCGACGCACGGACGGCGGGCAAGAGCGACGCGAGGATCGCCGCGGCCGCTAGAAGCACAGCCGCTCCGGCGATCGGCAGCACGCCCGGCATCTGAGCCACGCCGAACAGCCGGCTCGCGACCCAGGCCAGCGCGATCCCGCCGAGGCCGCCGACCAGGATTCCCGCGGCGGCGATCGCAGCGCCCTCGCCGAGGACACCGGCCCTGAGCTGGCGCGGCTCGCATCCGACCGCGAGCCGGATGCCGAACTCACGGGTCCGAGCGCCCACCGAGAACGCCAGCACGCCCGCGACGCCGACGACCGCGATGAGCAGCGCGATGCCGCCGAAGGCCGAGAACACGAACGCGTTCAACCGCTGCGGCGTCAGCACCTGGGTGCGTACGTCCTCGAGCGTCGCCGGCCGCTCGACCGCCTGGTCGGCGGAGATGTCGTGGAGGGTACGCGTCACGGCCGGGACGAGCGCGTAGGGATCGGCTGCGGCGCGGACGAACAGGCGGCTCGGCTCCCCGAACTGCCGCCACGGGAGGTACACCGTCATCGTCGGCACCTGCACGACGTTCTCGTCGTCCACGTCGGCGACGACGCCGACGATGCGGC
>JBLMXY010000078.1:0-10416 GCA_050257975.1 Acidobacteriota bacterium | reverse complement strand
CGGGCCCGCTTCCGGTTCGCAAGGCGATCGACTACGCGGTGCAGATCGCGCGGGGTCTTGCGGCGGCGCACGAGAAGGGGATCGTGCATCGGGACCTGAAGCCGGAGAACCTGTTCGTGACGAGGGACGGGCGGGTCAAGATCCTGGACTTCGGGCTGGCGAAGCTCAAGTCGGAGAAGGACGGGGAGCCCCAGACGGACCTGAAGACGATCTCGGGGACGGAGCCCGGCGTGGTGCTGGGGACGATGGGCTACATGGCGCCCGAGCAGGTCCGCGGCAGGCCCGCCGACGCGCGGTCTGACATCTTCTCGTTCGGGGCGATCCTCTTCGAGATGCTCTCGGGGCAGCGCGCCTTTCGCGGCGACACCGCGGCCGACACGATCACGGCGATCCTGACGAAGGAGCCTCCCGACCTCACTCAGACGAACAGGGAGATCCATTCGGGGCTCGACCGGATCGTGCGTCACTGTCTGGAGAAGAGCCCGGAGGAGCGCTTCCAGTCGGCGCGGGACATCGCCTTCGACCTCGAAGCGCTTTCGGGAATCTCGGCGCCGACGGCCGCCGTCCCGGGACCGACGCCGGCGGCACGGCGCGGCTGGCTCGGTCCCGCCCTTCTCGCGGCCCTCGTGGCTCTGGGCGCCGGGCTGGCCGCGGGCTACCGTTTCGGCAGGAGCGGCGGCTTTCTTCCGCCCCCGGACTATCAACAGCTGACGTTTCGGCGCGGCGAGCTCTACTCCGCCCGCTTCGCGCCCGACGGACAAACGGTCCTCTACGCGTCCGCCTGGGACGGCCGTCCCGTCGAGATCTTCGCGACGCGCACCGACCGCCCGGAGTCGCGCGTCTTCGGGCTCGCGGGTGCCGACGTGGCCGGCATCTCGAAGGCGGGCGAAATGCTCGTGTTGCTCGACCGCCACGTTCAGGAGGCCTTCATCCGCACCGGGACGCTCGCGCAGGTCAGCGTTTCGGGGGGCGTGGCTCCTCGCGAGATGGCGACCGAGGTGCAGTGGGCCGACTGGGGCCCGGACGGGACGGCCTACGCCCTCGTCCGCGACGTCAACTCGCGCAATCAGCTCGAGTATCCGGCCGGCAAGGCGCTCTACAAGACGAGCGGCTGGATCAGCCACCCCCGGGTCTCGCCGAATGGAGACCTCGTCGCCTTCCTGGACCATCCGATCCGGCGCGACGACGGCGGCTCGGTCGTGATCGTCGACCGGTCCGGAAAGAAGACGACTCTCGCCGGCGCCTTCGCGTCCATCCAGGGGCTCGCGTGGGCCAGCGACGGCAGCGAGGTCTGGTTCACGGGGACCCGCGTCGGCGGCAATCGCGCAATCCACGCGGTCAGCCTTTCGGGCGCCGAGCGGCTGCTCGCGCGGGTCACGGAGAGCATGACGCTCCAGGACATCGCGACGGACGGGAGGGCCCTGGTCTCGCACGACGTCATCCGCATCGGCGTCCTCGGTCGGGGACCGGGCGAGGCGAAGGAACGCGATCTCTCCTGGCTCGACTGGTCGGCGGCCTTCGACCTGAGCCGCGACGGGAAGACGCTGCTCTTCGCGGAGACCGGCGAGGGATCGGGCCCCGCGTACTCCTGCTTCATCCGCGGCACGGACGGCTCGCCGCCCGTCCGCCTGGGAGACGGCGTCGCCATGGCGATCTCGCCGGACGGGCGATGGGTCTCGGCCACCACGCCGCGCGAAGAGCATCCGAAACTCTGGCTCTACCCGACGGGGGCGGGGGACAAGAAGCTCCTCCCCACGGGAGCCCTGCAGGTCGAGGCTTCCGGCGACTGGCTGCCGGACGGGAAGAGAATCGTCTTCACCGCGACCGAACCCGGGCATGGAAGCCGCCTCTTCCTGCTCGACGTCGAAGGGGGCAATCCGCTCGCCCTGACGCCGGAAGGCTACCGGCTCGTGCCGCGAACGGTGACTCCGGATGGCAAGCGCGTCGTCGTGCTCGGCCCCGACCACAAGCGCTACTTCTACCCGGTCGAGGGCGGCGAGCCCGAGCCCATCCCCGGCCTCGCGGCCGAGGACTTTCCCGCGGGATGGAGCGGCGATGGCCGGCACCTCTACGTGTACCGCCGGCGCGACGTGCCGGTGAAGGTGTCGAGGCTCGATGTCGCGACGGGGAGGAAGGAGCTCTGGAAAGAGCTCGCGCCGGCCGACGGCGCCGGGATCGTGGACATCGCTCCGGTCATCCCCGCCCCAGACGGGCAGGCGTACGTCTACGGCTACTCCCGCACGCTGTCGGACATGTACGTCGTCAGGGGGCTGAAGTGACGCTCGCGGCTGGGACGAGGCTGGGGCCCTACGAAGTTCTGGCGCCGCTGGGCGCGAGCGGAATGGGGGAGATATCCCGTCGCCTTCGCTTGCTCACGGACCTGCTTCCGGCAGCGGCTCGCGGCTCGCGTGGATGCACGCTCGACCGCGAGCCTGGCGTGCGTGCTGCGCGGCGGCTCCCGCGGCGCGAACCTCCTCCCTCGCTCCGCTCGGGACATAATTCGCGCCGCGAGCGAGAGGGGGAGCGCCGCGAGAGCGGGAGTTCATCCCTCTCTGGAGGCCTGTGGGAGTGAGTCCTGCCAGTGGAACGAGGCTCGGTCCCTACGAGATCACGGCGCCACTGGGTGCCGGCGGCATGGGCGAAGTGTATCGGGCTCGCGACGAGCGGTTGAAGCGCGATGTGGCCGTCAAGGTGCTGCCGCCGGAGCTCGCCGCCGACACGGACCGGCGCACCCGATTCGAGCGGGAAGCGCGGGCGGCTTCGGCGCTGTCGCACCCCAACATCCTGACGATCTACGACATCGGCTCCTCCGACTCGACGGTCTATATCGCGATGGAGCTGGTCGAGGGCCAGACCCTGAAGGACCTGATCGCCGCCGGCCCCGTGGCGACGAAGAAAATGCTGGATCTCGCGGTGCAGATCGCCGATGGCCTCGCGGCGGCGCACGCCGCCGGGATCGTGCACCGGGACCTGAAGCCGCAGAACGTCATGGTCTCCAAGCACGGCTACGCAAAGATCCTGGATTTCGGCCTGGCGAAGCTCGTGACTCCGGAATCCGATGAGCTCTCCGGCGTGCAGACGGCCGCCGGAGACGCGACGCGCCCGGGCATGGTGATGGGGACGGTCGGCTACATGTCGCCCGAGCAGGCCTCGGGCCGGCCGCTCGATTTCCGCTCCGACCAGTTCTCCTTCGGCTCGATCCTCTACGAGATGGCGACGGGAAAGCGGGCCTTCGAGAGGGGGACGACGGCGGAGACGCTCACCGCCATCATCCGCGAGGAGCCGGCGCCCGTGGCGCAGCTGAACCCGCGCGTGCCGGCTCCGATCCGGTGGCTGGTCGAGCGGTGCCTTTCCAAGGACCCGGAAGACCGCTTCGGAACGACGAAGGACCTCGCCCGCGACCTGGCGTCCGTCCGGGATCATCTCTCCGATGCTCCCGTGACCGGAGAGATCTCGCGGGAGGTCGCCGCGGCCGCCGCCGCCGCGCCCAGGGGTCGCCTCGGAAGGGCCGCGCTCGGAATCGCCTTGCTCGCCGCCGGCCTCGCCGCCGGGCTCTTTGCCGGGCGGCGGGTCTGGTTCACGCCGCTGCCCTCCTTTCACCAGCTCACGTTCCGCCGCGGAGAGGTCGGGGGAGCGCGGTTCGCGCCGGACGGACAGACGATCCTCTACTCGGCGGCGTGGGATGGGCGCCCCATGGAAATCTTCTCGACGCGCACGGACAGCTCGGAGTCGCGCCCCTTCGGGCTCTCGGACGCCGAGGTCCTCGCGATCTCGCGCGCGGGCGAGCTCGCCGTCTCGCTCCACCGGCGGCTGCTGTCCGGTTTCGTCCGCACCGGGACGCTGGCGCAGACGGGGCTCGCGGGGGGCGGGGCGACGCGGGACGTCCTGGAGGACGTCCAGTGGGCCGACTGGGCGCCGGACGGGCAGGGTCTCGCGGTCGTGCGCGACGTCGGCGCGCGCAACCGCGTGGAGTTCCCGATCGGAAAGGTTCTGTACGAAACGACCGGCTGGATGAGCCACCCCCGCGTCTCCCCGGAAGGCGATTCGGTCGCCTTCCTCGAACATCCGGTGGTGGGGGACGACGGCGGCAGCGTCGCGATCGTGAACCGGTCCGGCGCCAAGAAGACGCTGACCGGGCTCTTTGCGACGGCGGCGGGCCTGGCCTGGTCGCCCGAAGGCGACATCTGGTTCACGGCGGCCCCCATCGGAAACAACCGGGCGCTCTACAGCGTGACGGCCTCCGGCCGCGTCCGGCTCCGGGCTCGCGTCACCGGAAATCTGACGATTCACGACATTTTTCGGGACGGCCGGCTCCTGATGACGCAGGCGGTCGAGCGGCAGGGCATCAGCGCGCTCCCGCCGGGGGAGCAGAAGGAGCGAGACCTCTCCTGGCTCGATTGGTCGAGCGGGCTCGACATGAGCGGCGACGCGACGACCGTTCTCTTCACGGAGTCGGGCTCGGGAGGAGGCGAAGGGTACTCCGTCTACCTGCGAAAGACCGACGGCTCTCCGGCCGTGCGGTTGGGCGAAGGGAGCACGTACGGGCTCTCGCCCGACGGCAAATGGGCGCTCGCGATCCGGGCCCTCACTTCCGATCCGCAGATGGTTCTCTACCCGACGGGCGCCGGCGAGCCGCGGCCCTTGCCGAAGAACGGCCTTCGCGTGCAGAACGCGAACTGGGTTCCGGACGGCAAGAGAATCCTCTTCGAAGCCGCCGAGCCGGGACACGGGGCCCGGCTCTTCCTGCTGGACGTGGAAACCGGGAAGTCGCGCCCGGTGACGCCCGAAGGCTATCGGCTGTTCACCGCGTCCGTTTCTCCCGACTCGAAGCTGGCTGTCGTGAGCGGTCCCGACCGGCGCGTCTATGCGTACCCGCTGGAGGGAGGCGAGCCGACGCCGCTTCCGGCGATCGGACCGCTCGACCGGGTCGTGGGGTGGAGCGCCGACCGGCGGATCAATCTGCTGCGTCTGGCGGAGCTGCCCGCCCGGATCTCGCGGCTCGACATCACGACCGGGCGCGTCGAGCCATGGAGACAGATCATGCCCGCCGATGCGGCGGGAGTGAGCGGCATCGGACGCGTCTGCATGACGCAGGACGGCGCCTCGTATGCCTACAACTACACCCGGGTCCTCTCGGACCTCTACATCGTCGACGGACTGAGGTAGGGGGAGCCCGGTGGCAAGCCCGGTCCCGAAGACCGTGATGATCGTGGGCCAGGAGCTCGCGATCGTGTGGGAAGACGGGCGGGAGGACTACATCCCTCTCGAGAAGCTTCGCCGCGGCTGCCCGTGCGCTTTGTGCAAGGGAGAGCAGGACATCCTCGGCAACGTGTATCGCGGGCCGCGGCGCCCGCTCACCGAGCGCTCCTTCCAGGTGGTCGCCCACCGGCGCGTCGGCGGCTACGCCCTGCAGGTCGACTGGGCGGACGGCCACAACGACGGCATCTATTCCTGGGATACCCTGCGGCAGCTCGCCGCGGAGGCTCTCTAGGTCCCCGGGCTCCGCCGCTCCTTCCGGCGGTGGCGGCGTCGGAAGGCGCGCACCTTCATGAGGTTCCCGCAGGTCGCCATCGAGCACCACTGCCGGGCGCGATTGCGGGTCGTGTCGTAGAGGAAGAGGACGCAGCTCGGGTTCCCGCACCGGCGGATGCGGCCCCAGTCGGCGTTGGCAATCAGGTCGGCGGCGGTTTCCGCCACGAGGCCGAGCAGGAAGACGGGCCGGTCGGATCGCGCGGCAAATCGCGTCCGGTATCCCGCCCCGAAGCGCTCGAGCCGAAGCGACCCCGCGTTCTCGCCGAGGACCGCGTTGACGGCCGCGACTCCTCGCGCGGAAAGGGTCCGGCCCCGCGAGATTCCCTCGACGGCCTCGCGCAGGGTCTCGCGGAAGGCGCGCGCGCGCTCCCCCGTCCGGCGGCCTTCGGGCGTGCGGTCCCAGCGGCGGCGCGCCTCGCGCGCCCGTCGCGGGTCGAGGAGCCCGGCCCGGGTCAGCCAGCCGAGCAGATCCTCGAAGCCCGCGAGCAGCTCGACCCTCCGGCCATGCAGCACGGGGCGCGTATTGAGGAAGTCGAGGAAGGGATGGTCGGCCAGAAAGAGGAAGTCGGGCATCGGAGTGAGTTTACGCCGGTCCGGCCGTTTGTAACTGTTTAGAAACCATTTTGAAGGTTACAGCATATTACCGCCCGTGCCCGGCCCTTCTTGCCGGGCCGGGAGGAACGAATGAAGGCAATCGGTTTTGCTCGGGCAGGAATCGTGGCCGCGGCCCTGGCGCTCGCGGCGGCCGCCCGGGGGGCGGACGGGCCTGCGACCGCGGCGGCAGCGGGGAGTCACCGCCACAACCTCCTGGGGGAGGGGATCGCGGTCTCCGGCTACGACCCGGTTTCCTACTTTCCCGAGGGAGGCGGCAAGCCCCGGAAGGGCTTGATCGGCATCTCCCTGACGCGCGACGGAGCGACCTACCGTTTCGCGACGAAGGAGAACCTCGCCCTGTTCGAGAAGGAGCCGGCCCGCTACCTTCCCGCCTATGGCGGCTGGTGCGCGTGGGCGGCGGGCGAGCTCGCGAAAAGGGTCGACGTGGACCCCGAGAGCTTCGAGGTCCGCGACGGTCGGCTCTTCCTCTTCTACCGGGACCCGGGCCTGGACACCCGGGCGCTCTGGCTGAGGAAACCGGCCGAGCTCGTTTCGCGCGCCGACGCCAACTGGCCGGCGCTCTCCCGCTGATTCCCGTCTCTCCGAAGGCGTCGGCTCTCCCTCGGAGCCGGCGCCTTTTTTTTGCGGTCCCGCACAGGCCCGCTGCGGGAGAAGGCCCTGGCTTCCAGGCCGGCCGCTTCGCGGCCGGGACCGGGGCGTTCGCGTGGCTGTTGTACCATTCGCGGCCTCGGAGAGGTGTCCGAGTGGCTTAAGGAGCACGCTTGGAAAGCGTGTGTACGCAAAACGTACCGGGGGTTCGAATCCCCCCCTCTCCGCCATGGCAGAATCGAATGCCCGCAGAATCGACGTGAGCAAAGAGAGCGTAAATAGGGTGGATGACGCCGTTGCCTCGGACCTGGACCTCGTGCGCCGGATCAAGGCCGGAGACGAGCGCGCGCTCGAGCAGATGATCGAGCGGTATCACGCGCGCGTCTACTCGCTTTCCTACGGCGTCCTGCGCAACACCGAAGACGCCGAGGAGTCGACCCAGGACACCTTCCTGACGCTCTACCGCAAGATCGGCACCTTCGACGAATCCAAGAAGTTCTTCTCCTGGTTCTACCGCGTGGCGCTCAACCAGGCGTACAGCCGCGCCCGGCGCCGGCGGCCGGGGACGACCGTGCCGATCGCGGAGCACCTGCCGCGCTTCCGCGACGACGGGCATTTCGCCGCCAACGACTGGCCGGACGCATCGGTCGCGATCGAGGACGAGGCGGCCACGCGGGAGCTCGCGGCGCGGGCCGGCGAATTCATCGGCGAGCTGCCGCGCGCCTATCGGGACGTGATCTGGATGGCCGACGTCGAGGAGATGCCGGCCGCGGAGATCGCCGAGGTGCTCCGGATTTCGATCCCCGCCCTGAAGTCCCGGCTCCATCGCGCGCGGCTCCACGTGCGCCAGCGCCTGGCGGAGGTCTCGCGTCCGGCGGCGCGGCAGGCGGCGTCATGACCAGGAAATCCGGCAAGGCGAAGACCGGCTCCTCCCGCTCCGCGCACCTCACGTGCGAGCGCCTGGTGATGGAGGCGCTCTACGACTTCGAGGAAGGGACGATGCCCGAGCCCGAGCGCGCGGAGCTCGAGCGGCACCTCGCTCTGTGCCCGCCCTGCGTGCATTTCCTCCAGTCGTACCGCGCGACGGGCAAGACCCTGCGCGCCTTGAAGCCGCGCGAGATCCCGCCGAGCCTGGCGCAGGCGGTCTTTCAATTCGTCAAGGCGCGCTGCGGCAAGAAGCCGTGAGCGCGAGCCGGCCATGGATGCGCCGGACCGTGCTCGGCTTCGCGTGGCTCGCCCTCTTTTCGCTGCTCTACACCGCGGGCGAGGCCCTGGGACTCTGGCCGCGGATGCCGGCCGGAGCGTATCGGGATCTCGACCTCGTCCTTGGCGCGATCGGCGTCGCCGCGCTCGCGCTCTGGCTCATCCTTCCCCGCTCCTCGTCCTGAGCCAAATCCGGGCGCCGAGGCCGAGCCGGACCCGCCTTCGCCCGAGAACCGGGAGCCCAGCGAGAAGCGTCTCGCCGGCCTCCCGCTACGCCCACTTCTTTCCGAGCGCCTCGAGGCCGGCGCGGCCGAGATCCTCCGGCGTCATCACGATCCGGAACCGGACGCCGGCGTCGAACGTCAGGAACCACGGCTCCGCGTAGAAGGGCACCTTCGAGGGATCGTCCACGTTGATCAACATGACGCCGCCGCGGTGGCCGTCGGTCTCGGTGAAATAGACGGCCTCCGGCTTCGCCTCGTCGAGGATTTTCCGCATTTTCCTGTCCGCGCTGCCGTCCCGGACGGCGGCATTGAACTTCTCATGGGGCAGATCGAAGAACATCAGCATTTTCACGGCGTTCTCCTCGTCGCTCTGGCTGGCACCCGGGATTGAGCGCCGCCCCGCACCTTATGCCGCGCGCCCGTCCGCTCGCAAGGGCGAGACGGAAAGGCTGTCCGAGCCATGAGTTGGGTCGCTTCGAGGACAGCCCCGGAGCGGACCTCGCCTTGATACAATCCCGGCGTCGGCGGCCGAGGATGGGTTCGGGCCCTGTGCGACGGAAGTCTCCGAACCTCGTCAGGTCCGGAAGGAAGCAGCGATCAGGAGGCGCCCCCGTGCGCCGCAGGTCAACCTGAACTCATCTTCGGCCGCCGGAAATCGGTTCGGGCAAAGGACCCGCATGCACGTCTCGCTCCCGCGAAAATGGCGCCCTCGCCGCTTCCAGGACCTGGTCGGCCAGGAGGCCGTCGCCCGCACGCTGACCAACGCCATCGCCGAGAACCGCGTGGCCCCGGCCTACCTGCTGACGGGGCCCCGGGGGGTGGGGAAGACCTCGACGGCGCGTCTTCTCGCCCGGGCCCTGAACTGCGAGAAGGGCCCCACTCCCGATCCGTGCGGCGAGTGCGCGTCCTGTCGGGAGATCCTGGAGCGGGGCGACTCGCTCGACGTGCACGAGATCGACGGGGCCTCCAACCGAAAGATCGAGAACGCCCGCGAGCTGATCGAGACCATCCGATACGCCCCGCAGCGCGACCGATACCGGATCGCCATCATCGACGAAGTGCACATGCTCACGACCGAGGCCTTCAACGCGCTGTTGAAGACGCTCGAGGAGCCGCCGCCCCACGCGCGGTTCATCCTCGCCTCGACCGAGCTCCACAGGATTCCCGCGACGATCGTGTCGCGCTGCCAGCGTTTCGGCTTCAAGGCGCTCACGAGGGCCGAGATCACCGAGCAGCTCGCGAAGGTGGCCGAGGCGGAGAAGATCCGCGTGACTCCGGGAGCGCTGCGCATCCTCGCGGCGGCGGCGGAGGGGAGCCTGCGCGACGCGCTGTCGCTGCTGGACCAGGCCGCAACCCTCGCGGCCGACGTCGTGGACGAGGCCCGCTGCGGCGAGATCCTGGCCCTCGTGGACCGCGAGCTTCTGGAGGCCGCCTATTCGGCCGTGGCCTCCGGCGATCGCGGCGCCGCCGTTTCGGCGCTGGCCCGGCTCGCCGCCAAGGGGAGCGATCCCCGGCACGTCCTCAAGGAGCTGCTGTCGCTTCTGCGCACGCTGCTGCTGACCTCGGCCGGAGGCGAGCCGGACGTCGCGCCGGAGGAGCGCGAGCGGCTCAAGTCGCTCTCCCGCGCGATGCCGTACGAGAACCTCCTGCGGGCCGTCTCGCTGACGATCGAGGCGGAGGCCCTCGCTCGCCGGACCGACGACCCGGCGCTGGTGCTGCAGCTTCTCGTCCTGCGCCTGGCGGAGCTTCCGCGGCTGCGGCGGGTCGAGGAAATCCTGTCGGGCTCGGTTCCGGCCGCCCCGGCGGGGCCCGCCCCGTCCCGTCCCGATTCCTCGGCCAAGGCCGGCCCGAGGATCCTTTCGCTCGTGCCGGTTGAGCCGGAGCCCGCGGCGCCTCCGGCGGCGAAGGCCGAGGCGGAGCGGGCGCTCGAGCGCTTCCACGAGATCCTCGATTCGCGGCGCCGCATCACGGGCGCGCAGGTGAGCCTTGCGGAGTCGATTTCGGTCGCCGGAGGCGATCTGATCCTGCGGTTCGGCATCGACAAGGCGACGGCCAAGGAGGCTCTGGAGGAGCCGGCGACCCGCAAGCTGCTCTCCGACGTCGCGCGGGATGCTTTCGGCCGCGACCTGCGGGTGGTCCTGAAGACCGGCCCGCCCGTGGACGGCGATCTCGGCAAGGCCGCCCTCGAAGTGCCGCGAGCCACCCTCGCGCGCGAGCGCGCCTCCTCGCGGGCGGAGACCGATCCGGTCGTGCG
>JBLMXY010000077.1:0-3867 GCA_050257975.1 Acidobacteriota bacterium | reverse complement strand
CCGATCGCGCCGATGGCCGGCGTGATGACGTCCTTGACCAGGGAGGTCACGATCGCCCCGAACGCCCCGCCGATGATGACCGCGACGGCCAGATCGAGGACGTTGCCGCGCATGATGAAATCCTTGAAACCCTTCCACATCGCCTTCTCTCCTTTCCTCGAGTCCCCGGGAGGTCGCGTCGGAGCGTATCCCCACCCGTCGCGAAGCGGCAAGGGAAGTCGAGACCCGGCGAGGGCGGCCTCTCGCCTCCGCCGGGGAGCCTTCCGGATTTTTCGATTAGTCTAGGGAATCGAGGACTCGCCCTCGATCTCGAAGGTCAGGGACCCGTCGGCCGCCGGCGTCCCCTTGTAGGTGCCCTTGCCCTTGAGGCCCTTGAGCTTCCCGGTGCCGCCGGTGAAGCTCCAGGTGCCCTGAGAGCTCTGCGGCGCGCCGTCCTTCAAGACCAGGGAGCCCTGGAATCGGACGAAGGCCTTGTCGCCGCTCGCGAAGGTCGTGAAATGAACGCCGCGCTCGGTTTCCTTGTTGCCGGTAACCTCGCCGGTGGAGGCGCTGACGCCGTCCTTGGCCTGACTGCCCGCGATCTCGATCCCCTTGGTCCAGGTGCACTGGACCTTCCCGATCGTCAGGGCGTGATCGGGCCGATCCCCGATGTCCACTCTTTGGGCCGGGTCCGGCTTGCCGCACTGCAACGTTCCGGAAACCTTGTTTTGGGCCAGCGCGGCCGCGGCGATGGCGATGGAAAAAAGAAACGCCAGAAGACCTCGAATTCTCATGGCCCCTCCTCATGCCAGCCGACGTAGGCCGGCTCGTTGCGCCCCGTGCGGCGGGTCGCACGGGGCTCTCGCGGCGGAGTCTCCGTCCACGCCGCCGGCGAGTCAAGCCGGGGAGGGCCGCCCCTGCCGGGCGCCGGTCAGCCTGGCAGAAGCCGCAGGACCACGCCGATCCGCGTGCCGTCCGGAGGCAGAACGGCCCGCCGGACGCGGAAACGTGTCACGCCCTCGACGTAGTCGCGCACCGTGTAGCGCGCGTTGCCGACCTTGCTTCCCGGGCAGGAGTAGAGGCAGACGATGCATCCTGACTGGAACTTCGGGATGTTCTCGACGTTGCCTCCAAACCGCAGCGCGATACCGCGGCCTGCCGGGTCCTCGAGAATCGCGGACAGAGGGAGGAGCTCTCCTCGTCCCGGCAGGCGGAGAAGCACTTCGACGGGCGAGCCGGCGATGACCTTGTCGGGCGCGGCGCTGCCCGGATCGTGGCGCTTCTCCCAGGTCTCCATCGGGAGGTTGTTTCCGGGCCGCGCGCCGATCGCCTCGAGAGCCCGGGCCACGTCCCGGTCCGAGACGTCCGCCTCGAGCAGGGCGGCATGGTGGGCGCGCCCGCTCTTCCAGACGATCGCGTGATAGCCGGACATCATCAGGCTGCCGTCGAAGGCGCGGGCGTGCACCGTCGCCGGAAACTCGATTTCGCCCGGCCTGCGGAGGACGCCCTGTGCCGCGAGCGCACCGGGCAAGAGCAACGCCGCCAGTCCCGTGGCGGCTGCCGTTCGTCTCACTGGGATATCGTATTTCTTCCAGCCGAGGCCGGGACCCGATGAGCGAGTTTCTCCTGGAAGAAGAACGGTGGCCGGCCGCGCTCGCGCAACCTCAGCGCGATCGGCTTCGCGACATCGTTTCGGGGCTTCGGGGGGTTCCCGGGGTTCTCGGCGTCGCCGCCGGAGGCTCCTTCGTCGCCGGCCGCATGGACGAGTACTCGGACCTGGATCTTCTGGTCGTCGTGACGGAGTCGGCCTTTCCCGACATGCGGGAGAGGCGCCAGGAGCTCGCCGCGGGGCTCGGGCCGCTGCTTGTCGCCTTCACGGGAGAGCACGTCGGAGAGCCGAGGCTGCTGATCTGCCTCTACGGCCCGCCCCCGGTTCACGTCGACCTGAAGTTCGTGACGCCGGGCGACCTGGCGGCTCGGGTCGAGGATCCGGTGGTGCTGTGGGACCGCGGGGGAGAGGTGAGGCGGGGGCTCGACCTCGGTGCCGGCAGCTACCCCGGGCCCGACTGGCAGTGGATCGAGGACCGCTTCTGGGTGTGGGCCCACTACGCGGCCTCGAAGATCGGCCGGGGCGAGCTCTTCGAGGCCCTGGGCTTCCTCGCCTTCCTGCGGGGGCGGGTGCTCGGGCCGATCCTCCTGGCGCAAGCGGCGGCCCGGCCCGACGGAGTCCGCCGCATCGAGCAGGCCGCGCCCGGGCTCGCCCGGCCTCTGGAGGAAACGGTCGCTCGATACGACCCCCGCGACATCCTGCGTGCGGCGCGCGCCGCGATCGCGCTGTATCGCTCGCTGCGCGAAAACGCCGCGCCACCGGGTCTCCTGCGCCGGGACGAGGCCGAGGCGGCCGCGGAGCGCTACCTGGAATGGGTCGCGAGCCGGTTGGGCGGCGCATGAGGAAACCCCCGGCGGGAGGGTCGGACTGGGTCTTGCTCTCCGTCTTTGGAAGCGAGGCGGAGGCTCGGCTCGCCGGCACGCGGCTCGAATCGGAAGGCATCCCGTTCACGATCACGAAGGACGACGCCGGCGGGATGCGGCCCCATCTCCAGTTGAGCCTCGGGGTGCGCCTCTTCGTGCCGGCCGCGCTGGTGAAGCGGGCCCGGCGGCTGCTTGCCACCGCCGGCTGACGACGAGGCGTCAAGAAAACTCGACCGGCAAGGCCTCCAGCCCCCGCAGGATCAGGCTCGGCCGCCATACGAGCGCCTCCGGCCGTCCCTGGAGGCGCAGGTCGGGCAGGCGCGCGAGCAGGGTGTTGATGGCGATCTGCGCCTCGAGGCGCGCCAGGGGGGCGCCCAGGCAGTAGTGGATCCCGTTTCCGAAGGAGAGGTGCTTGTTGTTCGCCCGCGCGAGGTCGAGCTCGTCGGGGCGTTCGAAAACGGTCTCGTCCCGGTTCGCCGAGCCGATGACGCCGAATGTCAGCGCCCCGCGCGGGATCGTCACGCCGCAAATCGCGACGTCCTCGCGCGCGAAGCGCTCGGTCGAGAGAAAAACTGGAGCGGTATAGCGCAAGAGCTCCTCGACCGCGGAGGAAGCGAGGGAGGGATCGCGGCGCAATTCTTCCATCGGGCCGGGATTCTGCAGGAGCGCCAGCATCCCGCTCCCGATCAGATTGACGGTCGTCTCGTGCCCCGCGACGAGCAGGAGGAACACCATCGCCAGGAGCTCGTCTTCGCTCAGGGTGTCTCCGGACTCTTCGGCCCGCAGCAGGGCGCTCGTCAGGTCCTCTCCCGGGTCGGCCCGGCGGATCCGGAAGAAGCGGCGCAGGTATCGGAGGAACATCCAGACGCTCGGCATGGCGCGGAGCGATCCGTTGATCGAGTCGACGGAAACCATGGACTTGGACCACTGGTGGAAGCGGCCGTGGTCGCGCCGGGGCACGCCGAGGATCTCGGCGATGACCGTCACCGGCAGCGGCAGGGCGTAGTCCCGGATCAGGTCCATCGCGCCCCGGCGGACTGCCGCATCGAGCAGCTCGTCGGCGAGCGCCCGGATCCGCCCGCGCATCCGCTCGATCAGACGGGGCGCGAAGGCCGTCTGCACGAGCGCGCGCAGCCGCGTGTGGTCGGGCGGGTCGAGATCCAGCATGTTGCGCAGGAGAGGGCGGAACACCGGCGGCACCCAGGGCTGGCGGCCGAGCTGTTCGCGCGTCATGGCCGCCTGACGGCTCTTCGCGAAACGCGCGTCCCTGAGCAGGCTGCTGACGTCTTCGTACCGCGTCAGGAGCCAGGCCTCGGTCCCGTCGCGCAGGCGAGTGCGCCAGACCGGCTCCTCGGCGCGGAGTCGGGCCAGAAAGGGGAACGGATCCGCCTTGAACTGCGAGCCGGCGATGTCGGG
>JBLMXY010000076.1:0-4762 GCA_050257975.1 Acidobacteriota bacterium | reverse complement strand
GGAGCCGCTCGCGTGGCTCTGGGCGCGTTTCCCGACTCGGACGCCAAGGGGGGACTGCTCCTGGCGACCGAGTCGGTCATCGACCGCGTGTCGTAGAAGCACTGAAGCGGCGCGGGTCGTGAACGCTGAAGCGGCGCGGGTCGTGGGTCGGTCTCTCACCGTCATCAGCATCCCGACCCGCGCCGAAAGAGAGTTTTCAAGTCAGCCCGGCGAGGTGAGTCGCGGGCCTTCGGAGAAAACGGAACCCCCTAAAAAGATTCGGCGAATATGCCAGAGTTGCATAGTTTGTAAGGGCCTAAGAAAAGAAGGAAAAAGTTCGGAGAAGCCGAAATTTTTCTTGTACCCGAGGGCCCGCCGAACTATACTGTCCTCGAAAACACCCTATGTCCCAGCGTGTTACGCCCTGGAACGGGATCGCGCAGACCCTGAGACAGCTTTCGACCCACTTCCCCGCTCGAGACGACTCGGCCGAGGAGGCCCAGCTCTATTACCGGCGGGCCTGCCTGGCGGCCTCGGAAGAACGGTACGACGTGGCGATGGTCTTCACCGGAAAGGCCTTGAACCTCGAGCCGCGGCACCTTCCCACGCGCCTGCTGCTGGCGCAGATCTACGACCGCGGGCTAAACGACATCGAGTCCGCGATCCGGGCCTACAAGAAGGTCATCGCGCTCGCCGGCTACGAGAGCTCCGATCCCTACTGCGCCGCGGCCAGGGAGGCGCTCGGCCTGCTCGTCACCCGGGCGACGGCGATTCCCGTCGAAGAGGGAGCCGGCGCCGGGTCGTAGCGCGGCCCGCGGGCGGCCCGGCAACTCGGGATACCTCCAGGGATAGATCGGCGGCCTGCCCCACTCGGCCGCGCGTCTCTTCGGCTCGGTGCCGGCGGGGAGCTTCTCGACCTCCCAGGATCGGTCCGAGACGATCCGCCCGCTTGCGCCGGCATCCATCCAGAAGAGCAATCCTCCGACGCCGTCGGGGCTCGAAGCCTCGATCGCGATCCGGTTCCATCCCGGCTTGAGCAGGCGTGCGGCGTCGAAAACGCGCAGCGCGTCTCCGGGCCTCTGCGATCCCGCGCCGACGCGCGCGCCGTTGATCTCGAGCACCCAGTCGCGGTCGCCGAAGAAGCGGATCGGGACCTTCGACGGAATCCCTCCGGCGATCCGAAAGTCCTTCCATGCGCGAAAGTGAATCGGGGCCGGCGCGGCGACCTGCCGCGAGTACCAGATCCAGCGCGCCTTTCCCGTGGCGAGCCAGCGGCGGTCCTGCGCAAGCCGCCAGAGACCGAGCAGAACCGCGCCCGCCGCGAGCGCGAGGGCCGTTGCGGCAAGCAGTTTCCAGAACGCTCCAGACGGACCGGCCCGTCGCGTTGCTTGACCCAAGCCGGGGCGCAGGATACACTGCTGATCCCGACATGACGATTGTCGGGGTCATCCCCGCACGCTACGCCTCGGTCCGTTTTCCCGGAAAACCCCTCGCCCTCCTGGCCGGAAAGCCGATGGTCTTGCACGTCCTGGAGGCGGCGCGCGGCGCCCGGCGGCTCGACCGCGTGGTGGTCGCGACCGACGACGAGCGGATCGCGGCCGTCGTCCGGAAGACGGGCGCGGAGGCGCTGCTGACGTCGGCCGACGCGGCGAGCGGCACGGACCGGCTGGCGGAGGCCGCGCGACAGATCCCGGCCGACGCGTACGTCAACATCCAGGGGGACGAGCCGATGATGTCGGCGGACAACGTCGACCGCGCGGTCGAGACTCTGCTCGCTTCGCCCGACCGGCGCATCGCCACACTCGTCATCGCGATGCCACAGGCCCAGGCCTCCGATCCCAACGTCGTCAAGGCGGCCGTCGCGGCGGACGGCCGGGCGCTCTATTTCTCCCGCTCCCCCATTCCTTACTTTCGCCAGGGAGAGCCCGCCTACCGCAAGCACCTGGGGATCTACGCTTATCGCTCCGCGACGCTCGCGGAGCTGGCGGCGCTGCCTCCTTCCCCGCTCGAGCGGGCCGAGTCGCTCGAGCAACTGCGCTGGCTGGAGGCGGGCTACGCGATCTGGGTCGGCGAGGCCTCGACGGACTCCATCGGAATCGACACGCCCGAGGATCTCTCTCGGGCGGAGAGTTTGCTCAAACGGGAGGTCGTTTCATGAGCGCCAAGTACGTCTTCGTCACCGGAGGAGTGGTCTCCTCCCTGGGCAAGGGAATCGCGGCCTCCTCGATTGGAGCGCTGCTCGAGGCGCGGGGCTTCAAGGTGGCCCTGGCCAAGTTCGACCCGTACATCAACGTGGACCCGGGCACGATGTCCCCGTTCCAGCACGGCGAGGTCTACGTCACCGACGACGGCGCCGAGACGGATCTCGATCTCGGCCACTACGAGCGGTTCACCTCCATGACCGGCTCCCGGATCAACAACACGACCGCCGGGCGCATCTACCTCTCCGTGATCGAGCGCGAGCGACGCGGCGACTACCTCGGCAAGACGGTTCAGGTCATTCCGCACATCACCGACGAGATCAAGGATTCGATCCGTAAGGTCGGGGCGGAAGCCGACGTGATCCTGATCGAGATCGGCGGCACGGTCGGCGACATCGAGTCCCTGCCGTTCCTCGAGGCGATCCGCCAGTTCCGGCAGGAAGCCGGGCGGGGCAACGCCGTCAACGTGCACCTGACGCTGGTCCCCTACATCCGCGCCTCCGACGAGCTGAAGACCAAGCCCACACAGCATTCCGTCAAGGAGCTGCTCTCGATCGGAATCCAGCCCGACGTGCTCCTCTGCCGCACGGAGCGCGCCCTGCCGGACGACGTGAAGCGAAAGATCGCACTCTTCTGCAACGTGCCTGTCGAGGCCGTGATCACCGCCAAGGACGTCGCGTCGATCTACGAGGTCCCGCTGCGGTTCGCGGCCGAGGGGCTGGACGAGATCCTGCTCGACCAGCTGAACCTGCCGCACTACGACCGCGACCTCTCCAAGTGGGAGAACCTCGTCAACCGCATCAAGAACCCTTCCGGCGAGGTGGACATCGCGATCGTCGGCAAGTACGTCGACTACGGCGACTCCTACAAGTCGTTGAACGAGGCGCTCGCGCACGGCGGGATCGCCAACGCCGTGAAGGTCAACCTGCGCTACGTCGATTCCGAGACCCTGGAGAACGAGTCCTACCCGGACGCGCTCGCGAGCGCCGACGCCATCCTGGTGCCCGGAGGCTTCGGCAAGCGGGGGGTCGAGGGCATGATGCGGGCGATCCAGTACGCCCGGGAGAAGAAAGTGCCGTACTTCGGCATCTGCCTGGGGCTGCAGACCGCGGTCATCGAGTTTGCGCGGCACGTCGCGGGGCTCGAGGGAGCCAATTCCACCGAGTTCGACGAGGCGCCCCGGCACAAGGTCATCTTCAAACTGCGCGACCTGATCGGCGTCGAGGCGCTGGGCGGCACGATGCGCCTGGGCAAGTACCCGTGCGAGCTCGCGAACGGCTCGCTCGCGGCCCGCGCCTACGGAGCCGCCGCCGTGTCGGAACGCCACCGCCACCGCTACGAGGTGAACCAGGAATACCTGCCCGCGCTTCGCGATGCCGGCATGTCCTTCACGGGCATGTCGCCCGACCGCAAGTTCGTCGAGATCATCGAGCTCAAGGAAGACCACCCGTGGTTCCTGGGATGCCAGTTCCACCCGGAATTGAAGTCCAAGCCCTTTGCCTGCCATCCGCTCTTCAAGGACTTCGTCCGCGCCGCCAAGGCGCACCGCGGGGCGCGGGCGGCCGAGACGGAGGAGCGCAAAGTGGCGGCGGCCGTGGAGTCCAACCCGGAGTTCTCCTGAACCGCGTCCGGGCGGTCGCGATCGCGCCCGGCTACACGGTCGGCGGCGGCTCCCCCCCGCTCTTCTTCGCGGGGCCCTGCGTCATCGAGTCGCGCGAGCACGCCCTCGCGATGGCGCGGCGCCTGAAGGCGATCGGCGAGCAGACGGGGGCGAAGATCGTCTACAAGTCTTCCTTCGACAAGGCGAACCGCTCCTCCCGCGACTCCTTCCGGGGCCCCGGGCTCGAGAAGGGCCTCGAGATCCTGGCGGCCGTGAAGGCGGAGACCGGATTGCCGCTGCTCGCGGACATCCACGAGCCGGGCCAGGCGGCCGTCGCCGCCCGCGTGCTCGACGTGCTCCAGATCCCGGCCTTCCTTTCCCGCCAGACGGACCTGGTCGTGGCGGCGGCCCGCACGGGCAAGCCGGTGCAGGTCAAGAAGGGGCAGTTCCTGGCACCCGACGACATGAGCCACGTCATCGAAAAGTGCCTGGCCGCCGGCAACGAGAAGATCCTGCTCTGCGAGCGAGGAGTCTCCTTCGGGTACCACAACCTGGTCGTGGACATGCGGGCGTTCCCCATGATGCGCGCCCTCGGGTTTCCCGTCGTCTACGACGTGACGCACTCGCTCCAGCTCCCGGGCGGCGGCAAGGAGACGGGCGGCCTCAAGCAGTACGCCCCGGCGCTCGCCCGCGCGGCGGCGGCCACGGGTTCGGTTGATGCGTTCTTCCTCGAGGTCCACGACAACCCGGATCAGGCGCTCTCCGACCGCGCCACCCAGCTCGACGCCGAGACCGTGCCGGACCTGCTGCGCTCCGTCCTCGCGATCGCCGCGCTGGTCCGCGGGCCCTCCTAGTCCGCATTATTCACGAACGACTCCGGCCGCCGCTCCGATCCCGGGGGCGCGGGGGGCGCCGTGCGCCCCCTGCTCACAAGAGCCCGCCGGGGCGGCGTCAGCGCTCCTCGCCGATGCGCATCGGCATC
>JBLMXY010000075.1:0-4938 GCA_050257975.1 Acidobacteriota bacterium | reverse complement strand
CCATTCCGGCGCCAGGTCGGGCCGGTCGGGCTCCCGGGAGTCGCTGTAGAGGTACTGGGCCGTGATCCGGTCGTCGGTTCCGATCGACCACTGGAAGTCGGGGCCCAGCACCCGGTTGTGGCCGCCCCCCGAGATCTCGCGGTCGGTCAGCAGGAGGCCGGCAAAGGAGGCTCCGAAGTCGTGGCGCAAACGTCCGATGCCGGTGAAGGAATGGAAGTCCTGCGGCGCGAAGCTGGAGAACTGCGGCCCCGGCAGGATGACGCTTCCGCCGCCGCGGTCCTGCGAAACGAGAACCGTGTAGCTCGTCGCGTCGACCTTCCCGGTCCCGCGCAGGCCCCAGCGCGGCGAAGTGATCGTGCGCGTGTAGACGGCCTGGATCGGCGTGTCGAAGAGGTCGACCCCCTCGAGGAAGAACGGGCGCTTCTCGGGAAAGAAGAGCGCGAAGCGCTGGTTCACCGCGATCTGGGCCGTGTCGGACTCGACCTGGGAGAAGTCCGGGTTGATCGTCGCGTCCACCGCGGTGTCGGGATTCGGGATCCACTTGATGTCGCCGCCTCCGTCCGGCTCGACCGGCTCGTTGCGAAACGAGGAGTCGGGATCGGACGGATCGCGCGGGGCGCCGTTCTCCTTCGCCGAAACGTAGGGCGCGACGACGTAGTGCTGCCCGGAGGGAAGGTCCTCGAACCCCGTCAGCTCCCGCGAGAAGCAGATCAGGCAGTTGGAGCCGCGCGGCTGGGGGCTCGAGTAGATCGCGTAGCGGAAGTCGCGCGGGTAGTTGCGCCAGATGACGATGCCCCAGGTCTGCGAGGCCATGTTCTTGTGACGCAGCGAGGAGAACGGGATTCGCATCTCCGCCGTCCAGCCCTTCGGCCCGATCTCGGCGGCGGTGTCGTAGAAGAAGTCGGGCGAGAAGTCCTCGTTGCCGTTGGCGTCGTTGAAGCTGGCGTCGCCCTGGATGCCGCGCGGGTTGACGCGAAACTCCATGGCGGAGCGGCGGTCGTTTCGCGTGTCGAGGAAGACCGCGACGTTGTCGTCGGTGCCGAGGACCTGGTCGCGCTCGACATAAGGGGCGCGGATCCTGGCGGGCTCGGGATCCTCGCACTCGAGGCCAATATAGAAGAAGCGGTCGTCGTAGGTCAGGTACGCGGCGGTCCGGACCTTTGGCGGCGCGTTGTCGCCGGGGTTCGTCTCGTAGAAGGTGTCCAGGACCGCCGCGTCCTTCCAGGCGGGGTCCGACAGCTTGCCGTCGATCGTGATGGGCGAGGTGGCGCGGGGGACGTGAATCGGAGGGCCGGGAGTGGGAACGGCGGCGGGCTGCGCCTGACCCGCGCGAGCCGTCAGGAGGAGAAGCAGGCTCGCGCCGCCGACCGCTCTCACACCGAGTCTTACGCCCCCGGCCCCGAAAAGTTCGCCCGTCCGCTCCTCGGACCGCCGGCAGGCGCCCGGGATCCTTCACGGAGGGCTAGCAGGGTGCTGAAAAATGGATGCGGGCGTCGTGACCGAAGCTTTCGTCGCACTTCCTTGCATCGGACCCCGCGGCGCTCGTCACGCCATCCCACACCCTTTTCCAGCACCCTGCTAGCGAAAGTCGTGGCTGGGGACGGCCTCGAGCTCGTCCAGGGTCCAGAACCGCTCGGCCCGCACGGAGAGCGATCCATCCTGCTTCTGGAGCTTCCCCTCGACGACGAGCGAGCCCGACCCGACGATGACGGCGCGCTGCTGCCGGAAGAGGTCCGGGCGCACGATCGCCTGGCAGAGGCCGCTCTCGTCCTCGAGCGTCAGGAACACGAAGCCTTTCGCCGTGCCGGGGCGCTGGCGCACGATGACGGCCCCCGCCGTCTGGACGCGGCGGCCCTCCGGCACCTTCAAGAGCTCCGCGGCGGCGAGGATCCCGCGCGCGGACAGCCTCGCCCGCCAGTGCTCCATCAGGTGCGGGCCCGCCGTCATCTGGGTCGAGCGGTAGTCGGCGGCCGTCTCCTCCTCGCGCGTCATCTCGGGCAGGGGCGAGGGATCGTCCGCGGGAAGCTCCGCGTAGAGCGGCCCGGCCGGGCGCGCGACCTTGGCGACCTGCCAGAGCGCCGCCCGGCGCGTGCGCCCGAAGCCGGCGAGCGCCCCCGCCTCGGCGAGCCTCGTCAGCTCGTCGGGGCGCAGCGCGCACCGCCGCGCGAGATCCTCCGCGCCCGCAAAAGGCGACCTCCCCTGCTCCTCCTCGATGCGGCGGCCCGTCGCCTCCCGCAGCCCCGCAACGAACCGCAGCCCCAGCCGCACGGCGCGCTCCTCCCAGCGGCACTTCCATCCCGAGCGCGTCACGTCGATCGGCCGCACGTCCACGCCGTGCCGCTGCGCGTCCTTGACGAGGGTCGCCGGGTGGTAGAAGCCCATCGGCCAGCAGTTCAGGAGCGACGCGAGGAAGGCCGCAGGATGTCGCGCCTTCAGGTAGCAGCTCGCGTAGGCGATCAGGGCGAAGCTCGCCGCGTGCGACTCGGGGAAGCCGTAGAGCGCGAAGGAGGTGATCGACTTGACGATCTGCTCCTGGGCCGCGGCGCCGATGCCGCGCGCGGCCATGCCCGCGCGCAGGCGCGCCTCGATCGCCGTCATCCGCTCCATCGAGCGCTTGAACCCCATCGCGCGCCGCAGCTCCTCCGCCTCCCCTCCGGTGAAGCCCGCCGCGACCATGGCGATGCGCAGGAGCTGCTCCTGGAAGAGCGGGACGCCGAGCGTCCTCGCGAGGATCGGCTCGAGGCACGGATGCGGGTACTCGACCGGCGCTCTCCCCTGCCGGCGGTCGAAGAAGGGGTGCACCATGCCGCCCACGATCGGCCCGGGCCGGATGATCGCCACCTGCACGACGATGTCGTAGAACTTCCGGGGGGCGTTGCGCGGCAGCGAGGCCATCTGCGCGCGGCTCTCGACCTGGAAGCAGCCGACCGTGTCCGCCGCGTTCAGCATCGCGTAGACGGCCGGGTCATCCGCGGGCAGGTGCGCGAGATCCACTTCCACCTTCTCGTGCTCGCGGATCATCGGGATGGCTTCCTCCATCGCCGCGAGCATCCCGAGGCCCAGGAGGTCCACCTTGACGATCCCGAGGTCCGCGCAGTCGTCCTTGTCCCACTGCACGACCACGCGCCCCGGCATCGCGGCCGGCTCGAGCGGCACGACCTCGTCGAGCCTGCCCGCGGCGACGACCATCCCACCCGAGTGCTGCCCGAGGTGCCGCGGCAGGTTCTGGATCTGGAGGAAGAGGCGCAGGAAGTGCCGCGTGCGGACGTCCTCCGGGTCGAGCCCCGCGGCGGCGATCTCCCGGGAGAGCTCCTCGATCGGCTCCCGGATCTCGCCGAAGTTCCAGCCGGAAAGGTGCTTGGAGAGCCGATCCACCTGCTCGGGGGAGTAGCCCAGGGCCTTTCCCACCTCGCGGGCCGAAGAGCGGTCGCGGTAGGTGATCACGTTGGCCGTCATGCCCGCCCCGTGCGGGCCGTACTTCTCGTAGACGTGCTGGATCACCTTCTCGCGCTGGTCGCCCGACGGAAGGTCCAGATCGATGTCCGGCCACTCGCCCCGCTCCTCCGAGAGGAAGCGCTCGAAGAGCAGGTCCATCTTCACCGGGTCGACCGCCGTGATCGACAGCGCGTAGCAGACGGCGCTGTTGGCGGCGGAGCCTCGCCCCTGCACGAGGATCTTCTGCTCGCGGCAGAAACGCACGATGTCCCAGACGATCAGGAAGTAGCCCGCAAGATCGAGCTTCTCGATCATCGCGAGCTCCTTTTCGATCTGAGCCTGCGCGCGCGCGGTCAGGGGTCGGAAGCGCGTGCGCGCGCCGTTCCAGGTGACTTGCCGCAGGTAGGAGGAGGGGGTCTCGCCCGCGGGAAGCGGGTAGTCGGGAAAGCGGTAGCCCAGGTCCGCCAGCGTGAAGTCGAGCCGCTGCGAGAGCTCGAAGGCGCCGTCCACGGCCTCGGGCAGGTCGGCGAAGAGCTCCGCCATCTCGGAGGCGTCTTTGAAGTGCCGCTCACGCTGCGCGGCGAGAAGCCGCCCCGCGGCGTCGAGCGTCGTGTGGTTCCGGATCGAGGTCAGGACGTCGTGCAGCTCCTTGTCTTTCGGGCTCGCGTAGCGCACGCCGTTCGTGGCGGCAAGCGGCAGGCGCATCCGCCGCGCCAGACCGGCGAGCGCCTGGTTTCGGTGCTCCTCTTCGCGGAGGCGATGGCGCTGGAGCTCGACTGCGAGCCGCCCCGGGAAGATCGCGGCGAGGCGCTCGAGCGTCTCGTGCGCCGCGCCGGCGCCCCGCGACGCGAGCGCGCGCGCGAGCAGCCCTTCGCCGCCTCCCGTCAGGCACCAGAGTCCCTCGGCGCGCGCGGCGACCTGCTCCCAGGTAACGGCGGTCTCCCCCTTCGCCCTGCCGAGCGCCCCCGCGGTGATGAGCCGACAGAGGTTCCTGTAGCCCGCGCGGCTCTCGACGAGGAGGGTGACAAGCGGCAATGGAGCGACGACCCCTCTCCCCCCCGCGGGGGGAGAGGGAAGGGTGAGGGGGGCATCCGCCTCGAGAGAGATCTTCTTGCGCGAGCTCCTTCGTGAGAGCCCCTCACCCCCACCCTCTCCCGCCGGGAGAGAGGGACAGAGCGCCACCTCGGCGCCGACCAGCGCCTTCAGCCCCGCCTCGCGCGCCGCCTTGTAGAAGCGCGGAGCGCCGTAGACGCCGTTGCGGTCCACGAGCGCGACGGCCGGAAGCTCGAGGCGCGCCGCCTGCTCGACCAGGTCCTCGGGCAGCGAGGCGCCGTCCAGAAACGAGAAGGCCGAAGCCGCGCGCAGCTCGGCGTAGGGACGCGGGGCGGCGCGCGGCGCGGCCGGCCTCCAGTCGCGCCGCCGCAGCTTTTCCTTGCGCGCGCCGGGCGCGACGATCAGCGCGAGGGGGTCGCCCGAAGCGCAGCCGGCGTTGCCCGCCCCGAG
>JBLMXY010000074.1:0-53402 GCA_050257975.1 Acidobacteriota bacterium | reverse complement strand
GTTCGAGGTGGAGGGCAGGTACACGATTCACAAGGCCGCGGCGAAGTAGCGGCCGCCGAGCATTCGCTCGGGCGGGCTCACAGCAAGGGGAGCGCGGAGGGCATACATCGTCGCGGGGTCCATCTTCGAGGTGGAACGCGCCCGGCGAATGAGGCGATTCAGAGGCCGACGCCGTCGTCGACCGTACCGTGAACACAGCGCACGGAGCGCTATGAACCGGCCGGCGCGGCATTTGCCGCATTATTGCTGCTGCACGGGCCAACGCGGCCAGCGGCAGCGCGGGAGGGCGATCATCCCATGGACCACGTCGAGGAGGAGTTTGGCCAGTCCAACCCCCACGCCCCGTCCGCGCTCTCCCGATTCGCGTTTCTCATCGGCCGATGGCGGTGCGAGGCGAGAGTGAAATCGGCCAGTGGAGAATGGCAGACATTTCAAGCAACGTGGATCGGCCGATTCATCCTCGATGGCCATGCAATCGCCGACGAATACAGGATGACGGGCTCCTCGGGAGAACTGATCGTGCTCGGCGTGAATCTCCGCGCGTATGACGCGACCAGGCAGACCTGGAACATCAAATGGCTGAATGCCCTGGGTGGAACCTGGGTGGACCTCGGGCCGGAGGAACTCGGCGGAGTCAGGGTCGACAACCAATCCATCGTCTACGCCTTCAAAGAGCCGGCGGCTGCCCACGCGTACACGCGCGCGACCTACACGAACATTTCCGAAAGGCACTTCACGTGGCGAGGCGAGAAGTCGGACGACGGGAAGACCTGGACCGAGTTCATGGTAATCGAGGCCTATCGGAGCAAGGAGTAGCAGCCGCTCGAGTTGCGCCGCGGGCACCGGCTCTCCGAATTCTGCGCTCTCCTGTCGCTCAGGACGACGACCAAGAGGGCGGGTCCGCTCCCCGTCGAACGCGGTACCCTCAGGCGGGCGCATAAGAAAGCCCCTCCATCCAAGGAGGTCTGCGATGAACCGATTCGTCCTGACCCTCGCTACGATGTGTCTTTGGACCCGGGTCCTCGCCGACGAGAAGCCACCGAAGGAGGGCGGCGCGGCGCCGCTCATGGTGTCGTTCACGAATGAAGTGGACCGAGCTTCCCGAGAGGAAGGGGATGCAATTTGCGGTGCTCTCCGGTGATCCCGGGAAGGGCGAGTGCACGCAGATGCGCCGGGCGGAGCACGGACGAGCCCGACCTCCGCTGGGTAATGGCTCGACGGGATCCGCACCCTTACGCCACGATGACCGTGGCGGTGCGGCGTGCCAACCCGACCGCGGCGGCGCTTGCGCGGACGTCTGTTCGCTGCGCGCTCGTGCCGCATCCGCACTTGACCGCTTCGCGGCGAGCGCGAAGCGAGCAGGGTCGGTGGGGCATGATCGGGAGGTGGCCTCCGGGCACGATGCGATGGTCACCGCACCCCGCGAAGCGGCCGCTCTGCTCCTGGAGCTTGCGCAAAGTGAGGCGAGGGATGAGCCGCACGCCTAATCCCGCGTTCGGCGTCCCGGCAACCGTCCGAGGCGCGCGTGGCGACCGTTGAGGAACAGATCCAGGAGATGGTCGATCGCGAGACTCGCGCCTGGAACACGCAGGATGCCGAGGCGCTCGTCGAGATCTTCCATCCCGACATGGTCTGGCCCTGGCCGCGGCATGCCGGTGATCACGATCCGGCCGGCTGGATCCTTCCGCAAGGCAGGTACGACCGTAATCGCTGGAAGAGGGCATGGAGCCGGCTTTTCTCGGACTACGAGCTCGTCCACAACCTGCGTACGACGGTGCGAATCGTCGCCTCGGCCGAAGGCGACGGCGGTTTCGCCGTGGTCGACGTCGACACGCTCTGGAAGCACCGCGCGACCGGGGAGCCCTTCCACTGGAAGGGGCGTGCCTGCAAAGGCTACACGCGAGTGGACGGCGTGTGGCGACTCATCTTCCACACCGGCTTGCTCGACTACTCCTTCCAGACAGTGACGCTGTAGAAGGGACGGGCCGGTCCTCCGCCAGGGCAGAACTGCCGGCTCTAGAATGGCCCAGTGAAGCAGCAGCTGCCGAACACCGCGACGGATCGGGCTCGCTCCGCTCCGCGGTCCTCGCAGCGGAACCGCAGCACGTTGCCCGGGCCCGGAGAATGAGCGGCGGTCTCTCCCCGGTGCGGCGGGATCGCATGCACGCGGCCATGCGACGCCACGTCGACAGCGGCTCCACGCCCGGTCTCCTCACGCTGGTCCACCATCGCGGACGGGAGCACGTGGACGCGATCGGCACAATGGCTTTCGACAGCACCCTGCCGATGCGGCGGGACACGATTTTCCGGCTCGCCTCCATGACGAAGCCGATCACGGCGGTCGGCGCCATGATCCTCGTGGAGGAGTGCAAGGTCAGGCTCGACGACCCGGTCGACGCGTGGCTGCCGGAGCTCCAGGACCGCAAGGTCCTCCGGACCATCGAGAGTCCGCTCGACGACACGGTGCCCGCGAAGCGCCCGATCACGCTGCGTGATCTCTTCACCTTCCGAGCCGGCTACGGCGAAGTGGCCTTTCTCTCGCCGACATGCCCGCTCCAGAAGGCGATGACGGAAGCACGGCTGCCCCTGACCGAATGGCTGTTCGCCGGCGCACCCGACGAGTTCATGAAGCGCCTGGGGAGCCTTCCGCTCGCCCATCAACCGGGCGATCGGTGGCTCTACCACATGGGTTGCGAGATCCTCGGGGTGCTGATCGCCCGCGTCTCGGGCCAATCGCTCGGCGCCTTCCTTCGCGAGCGCATCTTCGAGCCTCTCGGCATGAAGGACACCGGCTTCTTCGTGCCGGAGGCGAAGCTCGACCGGCTCCCGACCTGCTACGGGACCGATTTTTCCACCGGCCGACTCGTCGTGCTGGACGAGGCGCGTGGCGGGAAGGTCGCGCGGGCACCGGTCTTCGAGGCCGGCGCCGGCGGGCTCGTCTCGACGATCGACGACATGGCCGCCTTCGGTCAGATGATGCGGAACAGGGGCGCCTACGGCCGTGAGCGAGTTCTCTCGCGACCCTCGGTCGAGCTGATGACCATGGACCACCTCACGGCCGAGCAGAAGGCCGCTTCGCCGTTCTTCCCGGATTTTTGGAAGGGTCGCGGCTGGGGCCTCGGCCTGGGCGTGATCACCGGGCGCAGCGATCTTTCGGGCGTGCCCGGACGATTCGGGTGGGACGGCGCCTTCGGCACGTCCTGGTGGGTCGACCCGAAAGAAGAGTTGGTCGGCATTCTCATGACCCAGCGCCGTCCGGAAAGGCTGGACATTCCCGCCCTCACTCTCGACTTCTGGACCTCGGTGTACCAGTTGATCGACGATTGAGACCATGGAGTGCACCGTCAACAGGTCCGCGCGCGCAACCGCTGACGGAAAAGCGGAAGTTGGAACCCTGGCGAAATACGCATCCCTCGTCCTGCTGAGTCTTGCGCTCTCTGGCTGCGGAGGATCGGGCTCACCGGCGTCGAGCGCCGCAGCGGCACCGACGACGCGCCCCGCCATCGAAGCCACGACCGCGGCGTTTCACCAGGCGCTCCGGACGAACGATGCCGATGCGCTTTTCTCGTATGTGGCGGACGACGTCGTGATGATGCCGCCCGGGGAAGCGGCCATCCGCGGCAAGCCGGCCATGCGCGCGTGGTACGCCGGTTTCCTGTCACACTTCCGCACGTCATCGCTGAGCCTCGCCGACCGCCAGGTGTTCCTCGGCGAGGCCTGGGCCGTCGAAATGGGCGCGTACGAATGGGGCCTCGAGGCCGTGGCCGGAGGCGATCCGGTCGTCGATCGCGGAAGCTACATGCAAGTCTGGAAGAAGCAGCCCGACGGACAATGGCGATTCGCAAGAGAGATCTGGAACAGCTCCGGCGCTGCGCCTGCGCCCCCGGGGAAGTGACGGCGCAGCGCGCATGCGAAGGTCCGGGAGCCGGGATCGATCGAAAATAGGATGACGGCGTTGGCACACGAAGGGTTCAGGCTGGATGATGCGGTCGCGATTCTCGAGCGCACGCCGGCGAGCCTGAGCGCGCTGCTCGAAGGCTTGCCCGAGACGTGGATCAGGGCGACCGAAGGCGAGGGAACCTGGTCGCCCTACGACGTGATCGGCCATCTCAACCATGGCGAGCGCACGGACTGGATCCCGCGGGCGCGGCACATCCTGGCGGGCGAGACGCGGCCTTTCGAGCCGTTCGACCGAATGGCGCAGTTCGCCGAGAGCCGCGGCCAGAGCCTGACCGAGCTGCTCGCGACGTTCGCCGAGCTGCGGCGGGCCAACGTCGCGACGCTCGTCGGCCTGAAGCTGACCGGCGACGACCTCGAGCGCCGGGGCCTGCATCCCGAGCTGGGGAGTGTGACGCTCGGGCAGCTGCTGGCGACCTGGGTGGTGCACGACCTCGACCACGTGACGCAAATCGCTCGGACGATGGCGAAGGTGTACACGAAGGCGACGGGGCCCTGGATCGCGTATCTGTCGGTTCTGCGGGACCGGCAGCGGTAGGGCCGGTGGCCGGAGCCGCGCGAGGAGGAACTCGATGAAATGCCCTTCCTGCGATGGAGGCCTCGAGGAGGGCTTCCTGTACGTTCGAGGAATTGGCGGCGCCCTGTTCTGGAGCAGCGCGAAGGATGTCGGATTCCTGTCGCGTCAGGGGTTGGAGCAGATCGATCTGAGTGCCGCCAGCGTCACCGGCACGGGGACGCAAGCCGTGCTCGAAGCATGGAAATGCGACCGCTGCAAGATGGTGGGGTTTCGGTCGAAGCGCTGAACGATCCGCGATACCGCGCGGCGAGAGGCGCGATCAGCGGAAGGCTCGCCTCATGATTCGCGAGAGCTCCGTGCAGCATGACGATCACCCGGCCGGAGCCGTCCTCGACCGCGAACAGGCGCACGCCGCCGGACTCGAACCAGATCTCCCGCATGGCGGTCTGCCGCTGGCCCGGTGCGGGGTTGGGGTGCCGTTCTTCCGAACACGCCACCGACGACGCCCGCCGATCTGATGCAATCGGCTCATCGCGACCAGGCCTGCGTGGAATAAGGTGCCGTGATCTCGACGGGGCCTCGCCCGGCGGGCCTCCGGGTGCGTCGATCCGCCCGATCCGCCCTCGAGGGCCGTGAGGTCTGCCGCCGAGCGAATTCGAGCACGGGTCGAGAAAGGAGAGGAAGGAATGGCCAGGAGATTCTTCTCGCAGCGCGCCGCTCTCTTGATGATGATGGTGACCGGCCTCGGCTTCGCGCAGGCCTTCGTCGACGCGGACGCACAGAGCCTGCTATCCGCCTTCGTTTCTTACACGGACCTTCGCATCCGCTCCGTTCAACAGTGCGCGGAAATCCTGGCTTCGACGACCGAAGCACGGTCAGGCCGGTGGGAGAACATGAGGGGGCTGCTGAGCGACTATCAGAAAACGGACGATGGGCTCGTCGTCTGGTTCAGCCGGCCCGACGGAAGCTACTACACCGTCGAAAAGGGACTCATGGACGTCAGGCTGAGCGACCGGAGCTACTTTCCCGAGCTGGTCGCGGGCCGGAAGGTCGTCGGCGCCCTCGTCGTCAGCAAGAGCACCGGTCAGCGGTCGGCCGTGGTTGCGATTCCCATGACGGCAAGCGGCAAGATCGTCGGCGCGATCGGCGCATCACTCTTTCTGGACAAGCTCTCCGAACAGGTCGCCTCCACCCTCGCGCTTCCGCCAGATGCGAGCTTTTTCGCCCTGGCCCCCGACGGCCTGACTGCCCTTCACCGAAAGGCGGACCGCCACTTCCTGGACCCGCGGGAACTGGGAAGCGAGACGCTCAAGAAGGCGGCAAACGAAATGCTGTCGAAGACCTCCGGAGAGACGACCTACGAATTCGACAATGTCACGAAGAAGGCGATCTACCGGACATCTCCACGGACACAGTGGAGATTCGCGATCGCGTTCGACGCCGCACCCCGGAAATAGCCGCGTTCCATCTTCCTCTCCTCGGCACTCATCCGGCTGAGGGACAGGAGGCGGCCGGCATTTCAAACCGCGTGTATCTTCGTCTCCGGCCTGCATGGGGACTCCTTCGCCGCCGTCGGCGGTTTGAAAGGAGTGGCGAATCTTGCGAGAACAGGATAGGACTCTCGGGGTGCGCCCGGCACAGCGGTGACGGCGCCCGGCGCGGGAGAAGCTCGCCTCATGCGGACGGCAGGGATCATCGGCGGCATCAGCCCGGAATCGACGGTGGACTACTACCGCTCGATCATCGAGTCGTATTGGCGGCGGAATCCCGACGGGAGCTATCCTCGAATCATCATCAACAGCATCGACCTGGCGACGATGGTGGGCCTCCTCCATGCGCCGGAGCCGGCCGGCCTGATCGAGTTCCTGGCGCGGGAGGTCGGCGTTCTGGCCAGGGCGGGAGCCGACTTCGCCCTGATGGCCGCCAATACGCCGCACATCGTGTTCGAGGACGTTCAGGCCCGGTCGCCGATTCCGATGATCAGCATCGTCGAGGCCACCTGCGAGGCTGCCCGGTCTCTCGGGGTCCAACGGGTCGGCCTGCTCGGCACGCGCTTCACGATGGAGGGCGGCTTCTACCAGGACGTCTTCGCCAGGAAAGGAATGACACTCGTCGTGCCTGCCGAGGAGGAGCAGGCGTACATTCACGAAAAGTACACGGGCGAACTCGTCAACGGCGTCTTTCTGCCGGAGACGCGCGAGAAATTGGCCGCGATCGCCCGCCGGCTCGAGCGGGAGGAGCGCGTTCAGGCGCTGATCCTCGGCGGAACGGAATTGCCGTTGATTCTTCGGGACATGAAGATCGACGGCTTGCCGATCCTGGATTCGACGCGGATCCACGTCGAGGCGGCCGTCGACGCGCTCCTGGCCGGACCATGAGACCCGCCCGCAGGCTCCATGCGCTGCTCGCGGCGGACGGCGCCTTTCAGGAGAGCCCGGTGCCCGGGACTCTCGGCGGCAACCGGCGCCTGAGGATCTACGGGCGCCTCGACTGCCCTTCGGCGATCCGGGCGCTGCCGAAGGGCTACGCCCGTCGCCGCGTGTTCTTCCTCGACGAGGCCGCCGCGATCGCCGCGGGCTATCGCCCCTGCGGGCGGTGCCTCCCGCAGCGGTTCCGGGCGTGGCAGGACGGCAGGCTCGCCGGCGCCGCGGGCTCGAGCCCGGATTCTTCGGCCCGGCCGTAGAGACATGCCGAATCGCCGGATCGGTCCGCGACCGACGACTCTGCTTTCCGCGATACTTTGCTCGCTCATGGCGGGGACCGGCGGGTCGCAGGCGCAGGAACAGCGGGACATCCTCTCCCGGGTGGACCACCTGGTCTACGCCGCGCCGGATCTGGACGCCGCCTCCGACAGGCTCGAGGGCCTGCTCGGCGTCCGGGCCAGTCCGGGCGGGCGGCACGAAGGGCAGGGAACGCGCAACGCCCTGATCGCGCTCTCGCCCGAGAGCTACCTCGAGATCATCGCCCCAGACCCGGAGCAGCCGAAGCCAGCCCGGCCTCGCCGGTTCGGCATCGACAGCCTCGACGCCCCGCGGCTCGTCCGGTGGGCGGCGAACGGGACGAATCTCGAGCAATTGGCCGGCCGGGCCGCGCGGGGAGGACTCGACCTCGGGCGAGTGACCTCCGGGAGCCGGAAGCGGCCGGACGGCGTCCTGCTCACCTGGCGATTCACGGACCCGGCGACCGTGGTCGCCGGCGGGATCGTCCCCTTCTTCATCGACTGGGGTCAGTCGCCGCATCCTGCCCGGACCGCCGCGTCGGGCGCATCCCTGATCTCCCTGCGGGCCGAGCATCCCGAGCCGGCGCGCGTGATCGAGCTGCTCGGGGTGATCGGAATCGATCTCCCGGTCCGGCTCGGGGCGGCGCCGGCGCTCGTCGCGACGATTCGCGGCCCCGCGGGCGTGGTCGAGCTGAGATAGCAGAAGGAGGACCCATGGCAAGGCCCGTTCCCGAGACCATCCGGCCCGAGGAGCTCCCCGAGCGGGCGCGGGGCGTCATCCGCGGCGACCGCTTCCCGTTCCTCGCCACGGTGGACGCAAACGTGCCGCGCGTGCGCCCGGTGACCCTCTCCTGGGAGGAGGAGTTCCAGATCTTCTTCGTCAGCCTGCGCCGCTTCCACAAGACCGTCGAGCTCGCGGCCAACCCGAACGCGGAGCTCTGCTTCATGGACGAGAAGCACGACCAGGTCCGCATCACCGGTGTGGCGGAGGTCGTCACCGACCGCGCCCTCCTGCAGCGCGCGTGGGACCAGGACCCGCTGCTCCCCCGCTACCTCGGCTCGATCGACAACCCCGAGTTCATCCTGTACCGCGTGCGCCCGACCCGCGTGCGCTACATGAAGGAGTGGGCGATCGACTA
The DNA here is from genome assembly GCA_050257975.1 of Acidobacteriota bacterium. GTDB lineage: Bacteria > Acidobacteriota > Thermoanaerobaculia > UBA5066 > Gp7-AA6 > DATBFU01. Next base: position 45,070 of record JBLMXY010000074.1, on the reverse strand, counting down.
CCACGAGGTCCCCCTGCCCGCGGCGACTTGATAACGGTCCTCCTGGCCGCCGCGCTCCTCGCCCGGGCCGGAGACGGGGGCGGAGCCCTGCGGGCGCGATTCCTCGGCAACGCGGCCTTCGAGATCACCGACGGGGTGACGACCTTGTTGACCGACTTTCCGTACCGATCCGGGGCCTTCGGCTACATGGCCTACGACGCGTCGGAGATCCGGAGCAGGCCGCGCTCGGTCTGCCTCTTCACGCACGCGCACGCCGACCACTTCGAGCCGGCCCTTCTCGCTCGCGTCGGCTGCCGCCTCGTCGGGCCGCCGCCGGTTCTCGCCGCGGCGCCGGCGGGAAGCGCGATCACGCCGGATCGCGACGGCGCCCTGCGAATCTTCGGCCTGACGATCGACCCCATCGCGACGCCGCACGGCGACACTCCCCACGCTTCGTACCGCGTCGAGTGGCTGGGCCTGCGGCTCTACTTCACGGGGGACACCGACAGCGCGCGGGAGCTTGCGGCCCAGAAAGGCCTCGATGCTCTGTTCATTTCCCCGTGGCTCCTTGCCGCGGCGCGCGGCTCGAGCGCTTTGCCTGCGGCCCGGCGCGTGATCGTCTGCCACCAAAGGGCCGGCGAGGCGATCGCACCCTGCGGAGGCTGTATCGTCCCGCGGCAGGGCGAGACGCTCGAGATCCGCTAGCCGACGAGCCCTTCGCGCCCTTGCGCGTTCTCCCCCGGATGGGGGAGGGCCCCCCTCATCCTGCCTCTCCGCCCGACGGGGGGAGAGGAGATGGAAGGAAGGGCTCGAGCCTCAAGGCGACGGCGCCAGCCTGCTAGAGTCGCGGCGATGGCGCCGAAGGTCGCGCTGCTCGGGGTCCCCTGGGACGAGATGTCCTCCTACCGGCGCGGAGCGGCCGGGGCGCCGGCGGTGATCCGCGAGGCCTTCCGCTGCGAGTCCTCCAACGACTGGAGCGAACGCGGCATCGAGCTGACGGCGCAAGACGTCGTGGATGCGGGCGACGTGCCGGCCGCCTCGGGCCCGGCGATGCTCGCCGCGATCGAATCGGCAGTGAGCGGCCTTCTCGACCGGCGCCTCGCCCCGTTGGCGCTCGGCGGCGACCACGCGATCACCTATCCGATCCTGCGCGCCTTCGCGCGCCGGTACCCGCGCCTTTCGATCCTGCACTTCGACGCGCATCCCGACCTCTACGACGAGTTTGGCGGCAACCGCTACTCGCACGCCTGCCCCTTCGCGCGGATCATGGAGGAGCGTCTCGCGAGTCGGCTGGTGCAGGTCGGCATCCGGACGGTCAACCGGCACCAGCGAGAGCAGGCCGCGCGCTTCGGCGTCGAGATGATCGAGATGAGGAACTTCCGCGGCGACTTCGAGCCGGCCTTCGACGGGCCGGTCTACGTGAGCTTCGACATGGACGCCCTCGATCCGGCCCATGCCCCTGGCGTCTCGCATCGCGAGCCGGGAGGCCTTTCCACCCGGCAGGCGATCGACTTGATCCAGCGCGTTCGGGCCCCGATCGTCGGCGCCGACGTGGTGGAGTTCAATCCCGGCGAAGACGTGGCCGGCCTGACGGCGATGGTCTGCGGCAGGCTCGTCAAGGAGATCGCGGCGCGGATACTGGAGAACGGGCAGGCCGGCGCCTGCTAGCCGACCGCTAGGCCCAGGGGCCCGCCGCCGCCGCGCGGCGCGCGCCGCTCGCGAACGGCTTGACCAGGATCAGCCCCGCGAGGAAGCCTCCGACGTGCGCGCCGTAGGCCACGCCGCTCGAAGCGCCTCCGAGCATGCCGAGGCCGCTGATCAGCTGGAAGAGAAACCAGACGCCGATCGAGAGGATCGCCGGCACGTCGATCAGGGAGTAGAGCCAGAGCACGCGCACGCGGCGGTGGGGAAAGAGCAGGACGTAGCCCGCCAGCACACCCGAGATCGCGCCGGACGCGCCCAGGCTCGGAAGGAGCACGCCGGTATGCGTCAGGGCCGTGGTCAGGACGTGCGCCAGGCCCGCCAGCGTGCCGCACAACAGGTAGAAGACGAGGAAGCGCCCGTGGCCGAGCGCGTCCTCCACGTTGTCGCCGAAGACGTGGAGGTAGAGCATGTTTCCCAGGATGTGCGCCAGGCCGCCGTGCATGAACATCGAGGTCAGAAGCGTCAGGAACACGGGGATCGGCGTGGGCTGCAGATCGATCGATCCTCTCTGCCGCCCGTACTCGTCCCGGACGGGGATCGACTGCGCCACGTCGCGGCCGGTCAGGATCTCGTAGGGGACGGTCGCGTAGGCCAGCGTGAACTTCTGGTTCGTGCCGAGGCCCTGGAGGAAGACGAAGACGAAGGCGTTGGCGGCGATCAGGGCCCAGGTGACGACAGGCGCCGTCCGCCGTCCGGTGTTGTCGTCGGAGATGGGGATCATCGGTTTCTCGCGGGACGCGAGGCCGCAATCATAGCCCGGGCGCCGGCCCGGCCGCCGTCGCGCGCCGCCGTCTCAGGGCGCGCGGCGCCCGGGTTCGACGCGGCGCAGTGGCCCGCCGAGCGCCACGCGGTAGGACTCCCGGGCCTGGACGTCTCGAAAGACCTGCTCCCGCCCGTCGGGCCACCGGATCTCTACCCGGTCGATCCGCTGGACCTCGCCCAGCCCGAAGTGCAGGGGCAGAAGCGAGCCCGATGCGTACGAAGGCGAGACGAAATACCACTGGGTCTGAGAGCGCCCGCCCGCCGTGACGCGCACTCTCGATCCGAGGGCCGTCGGGCCGCCGGGCTCCGGGGCCGGCTCGATCGCAACCCAGCTCTTGCGGGCGCCGATCCGGTTCAAGAAGAGGCGCGAGCGACCGTTCAGATCCACGACGAACAGGTCCAATCCGCCGTCCCCGTCGACGTCGGCGACCGCGCTGCCGCGCCCCACCATGCGGGCCTTCGCGAGATCGCCCGAGCTCCTCCAGGCGACGAACTTCCCGCCCTCGTTGTGCAGGAGCACCGTCGGCTGCGCATAGGAAGCGTCGCCCAGCTCGACGTATTTGCCGTTGCTGTTCTTGTAGTGCCCGAGCGTCCGCACGATCCGGGAAGCCAGGTGCCCGCCGACCGCGTAGAGGTCGGGCCACCCGTCGTTGTCGAGGTCGGCGAAGTGCGTTCCCCACCGCACGGACGGCATCCCGATCTCGGCCGCGCCGGAGCTTCTCCCCGCGTCCTCGAAGATCGCGCCCGAGACGTTCTGGTAGAGGCTGTTCGGCTCGCCCCCGAAATTCGTGACGAAGAGGCTTGGAAGGCCGGCGCCGAACGGATCCCCGACGGCGATCCCCATCCCCGCCCGCGCGCGCTCCCCCAGCACGCCCGCCCCCGTCTCGGCCGTGGTCTCCTCGAACCGGCCCTCGCCGCGGTTGTGGAAGAGCCGGTTGGTGACGCGGTCGTTGGCGAAGAAGAGGTCGGGGCGGCCGTCCCCGTCGTAGTCGAGAACCGCGACGCCGAGCGCCTTGGTCTCGCGCGGGTCGACCCAGAGCCCGGCTTCTCGCGTCACGTCCCGGAAACGGCGGTTTCCCTCGTTGCGGAAGAGGTGCGACGGCTGGCCGACGTAGTCCTCGGGAACCCGCAGCTCGAACTGCGGCTGAGCCGCCTCCCACTCGGGCGTCGAATCCAGGTAGTTGACGACGACCACGTCCAATCGGCCGTCGCCGTCGTAGTCGAGAAACCCGGCGCCGACCGAGAAGAGCGGGTCCTCGAGGCCGGTATCCCTGCCTTCTTCGAAGGTGCCGTCGCCGCGGTTCCACCAGACGGCGTTCGCGCCGACGTTGGTCAGGTAGAGGTCGAGGCGGCCGTCCCCGTCCAGGTCGGCCCAGGACGCGCCCATGCCGAGGCCGCAGGCGCGGATGCCCGCGCGCGCGGTGACGTCCTCGAACCGTCCGCCGCCCAGGTTCCGATAGAGGCGACCGCACCGCTCGGTGTTGGGGCTCCCCCACCGCGGCAGCGAATTGGTCACGTAGAGATCCGGCAGGCCGTCGCCGTCGTAGTCGCCGAAGGCGCAGCCACCGATCATCGTCGGGATGAGCTTCAAGTGCCGCATGTCCGAGGCGATCCGGAAGTCGATGCCGGATGACTTCGTCGCGTCGCGGAAGACGCCCGGGTCCCGGCTCGTGTCGGTCGCCGCGCTGGCACAGGCAAGAAACAGCGCCGCCATCAGAAACGGCACAGCCCGCCTCACGGCTTGCCGCCCCCCTCCGCCCGCGGCTCCCGGGCCCGGTCCCTCACGGCGTCCCGGAACTCTTCGGGCCCGCCCGGTCGCGTCCGCATTTCCACCCGGAAGCGTCGGTGCGCCGGCTCGTCCGGGAAGGGCTGAGGCGAGCCGTACCGGGAGTCGTCCTGGCCGTGGAATGGCAGGGGCTCGACCGTCTGCGCGGCGACGGTGTTCTTGTCCGCGTCCTTCTCCCAGCCGTCGAGAACGACGAGGTAGTCGCGCGTCCACCCCGGTGGAAGGGGCGGCAGCCCGCCGCTGTCGAATTCCAGGCGCACCGCGTCGCCCCCCTTCATCACGACGTAGCGGTCGTCGGCCGCCCGGAGCAGCTCCCGCACGTCCCCGAAGCGCGTGTAGAGCCCGGCCATGTCGGCCCAGTGCGGCGAGGTGTCCACCTCATCGTGCAGGAAGACGTGCGGGCCGTCGGGCCCCTCGCGCACGCGGCGCGAGAAGCCGCGGAAGAAGAGCCGCGCCGAGGAGAGGGGCAGCGCGGCGAGCTTGAGCGGCGCTTCCTCCTCGTCCACCGTATAGGCGATCCGGTCCCAGTAGATCTCGAGGTTCGTTCGGATGCGAACGCGTGGGTCGCGCCGGTCGAGCACGGAGGAAAGGTCGACCGGCATCGTCTTGGTCTTGCCGGCCGGGTATCCCATCGCGGGGATGGCGACCTTCCAGCCTCCCCTTCCGTCCGGGATCTCGAGCGCGGGCGCAAGCGGCCGCTCGGGTCTTTCGCCCTGCGCGAGCGAGACGTTGATCGACGTGTCGGAATAGAAGATCCAGCCGGTCAGAAACAGCATCACGCGGCGGGCCTCCCGCGCGCGGGGAAGCTCGAGGACGAGCTCGTGCGGCTCGACGATGCCCTGATAGCGGGTCGGCGCGAAGCCGGAGAGATAGACGCCGTCCTCGCGCGCGATCTCCTCCGTGCGGTCGCGCCCCTGCCCGTCGAGCGCCCGGGGAACGATCGGCCGCGTGACCGTGAAGAGCCTCTTCTCCGGGAAGGGCGGCGGCACCATCCGCTCGTCGGCGACGATCTGGGTCCCGGCGGGATGATCGACCGCGGCGAGCTCCGCCAGGTCGAAGTACACGGTCTCCCAGAGCTCCTCGGTGAAGTCGAGGGCGACCTTCCCGCCCGCGGGCGCCAGCATCGTCCCCGGCACGACGAGCCACTCGCGCGTGTCCGCGGCGGCCTGATGGACGCCGTCGTAGAGGAGGCCGAGCGGGCTCTTGCCCAGGGCGTCCGTCACGAAGCGCCAGCGCTTCCCGTCGAAGGCGTAGAGGAAGGGGCAGGAGCCCTTGAGCTGCTGAACTTCCTTCAAGAGCGTGCGGGCCGGGGGATCGAGCGCGTTCTGCGGGATGCCGTTGGTCCACAGGATCCGGAGAACGTCCGCGCGGCGGCGGGAGCCGAGCCCGAGATGCGTCACGGGCGACTGCGCCGTCCGGAAGACGTAGAGCTGCGCCGCGCGGGCCTCGACCTCGGAGCCGTAGCCGAAGCGGTTGACCTTGGCCGATCCGGTCGGAAGGCCCTCCAGGGCCACGTCCATCCAGCCGTTGGCGTTGCCTCCCTCGTTACCCCAGAGCTGCGCCGACCCCTTGTCGTCGAGGAGAACCAGATCGAGGTCGCCGTCGCCGTCCGCGTCGAGCGCCGCGGCGGCGATCGCCGCCGGGAATCCCTGGTCGAAGCGCGCGAATGCGCCGGCTCCGTCGTTGCGGAAGAGCGAGGAAGCCCCCGGGCCGGCGAGGAAGAGGTCGAGCGCGCCGTCGTTGTCGAAGTCGAAGAGCAGGGGCGTGCCTCCAGCGGGAAGGGCGACGGCCGGCGAGAACGTGCCGTCGCCGCGGTTCAAGGCGACGAAGGCGCCGGAATCGGTCGTCCAGACCAGGTCCGGGCGCCCGTCGGCATTCAGGTCCCCCGACGTCACCGCCAGGATCGCGCCGGAGCCCGGCAGCCCCGCCGGCCGTTCGGCCAGCCGGCCGCCGCGCCGGTTGTCCAGAAGTTCGAGGCCTCCCGCGGCGCGAACCAGGACGAGATCCGGATCTCCGTCGCGGTCGAAGTCCGCCACCGCCGCCGCGCGGGAAGCCGTCGGAGCCGGCAGCGCCGAGCTGGTGACGTCGGTCCACGTGCCATCGAGGTTGTTGCGCAGGAGCCGGTCGCCGGCGGGCGAGGAGACGTAGAGGTCCAGGTCTCCGTCGGAATCGTAGTCGAACGGCAGAACGCGCAGGCCCTCGGGCAGCGGCGTCTTGCGCCAGCCGCCGGCGCCGGAGGTGAACAGGGCGCCCGGCACCACGACGCCAAGCTCTCCCGAGTTCTCGATGTCGGCCACCTCGAGCGAGAGCGAGCGGGCGGAGCCGGGCACGGGAGAGCCCGCCCGGAAGCCCTCCGCGGCGCGCGCAAGGACGATCCCGGAGGGTCCCGCCAGGACGAGATCGCGCCCGTCCTTGCCCGCCGGGCGCACCGCCGATAGGCCGGAGGTCCCCGCGAGGCCTTCCTCGCGGCGCCGGGCGAACTTGACCGGGATCGGGCCGGATCGGGCGCGCATCCGGTCCGAGAGCGCCGGCGTCCAGTCCTCGAGCGGCATGCCCACGATTCCCGGCTCGACGTCGTGGCGGGCCTGCTGGTAGCGCGCCGTCGGCCGCAGCAGGTTCTCCACGATGCGCGCCTTCAACGCGGCCCCCGGCATGTCTCCCGACTGGAGGGCGGCCTTCGCCTCGCCGGAGAACTTCTCGAGCTTGCCGTCGCCCGCCGTCGCGCCCGCCGCCTCCCGGACGGCGCGGTCGAGCGCCGCCTCGGCCGCCGCGCGGTTGCCCTCGCTGCGCTGAAGCTCCGAGAGGCGCAGCAGCAGGAAGAGGTTGGCCGGCGCCTGCTCGAGGGCGCCCTCGACCGCGCGGATCGCGCGCGGGCGCCCGCCCGGTTTCTCGGAGAGGAGGCGGGCCGCGCTCCAACGCGACATGAGGTCCTTCGCGTCGCCCGCCGAGGCCCTCTCGAAGGCCCCGACCGCCTCGTCGGCGCGGCCCGACAGCTCCTCGAAGATCCCCCGCAGCGCGGCGACCCGCGGATCGGAGGGGGCGACTCGCTCGGCCTGCGTCAGGAGCTTTCCGGCCTCGGACAGGTCCTTCGCCCTCATCGCGGTCACCGCGCCGTCGGCCCATCCGAGGGGCTCCCCGGAAGCGAGCCTTCGAATCTCCTCGAAGCGCTTCTTCGCCTCGGGCAGATTCCCCTCCTCGAGGGCGGCCAGTCCGACGTTGCGGGCGGTCTGGAGCTTCGCCAGGTCGGAAGCGGAAACGGCGGCAGGCGGCGCGGGCGCCGTCCCGCTCCCGGCGAGCGTGAAGAGGGAGAAGAAGAGGGCGGGCAACCGCGTCGCCCGCCGGGCAACGGCGCGCCTCACCACGGCCGACCGCCCGCGGCCCGGATGCCGGCGGGCATCATCCCTCTGCGAAGGCCCGCTCGAAGGCCGAGAGCGCGGTGTCGTCATAGAGGCAGAAGACGATGCGCTGGACGAGCCGAGCTTCCAGGGCGAAGGAGCGCGCCACGCCGATCGAGAGCTCCGCCGCGCGCCGCAGCGGAAAGCCGTACACGCCCGTCGAAATCGCCGGCAGCGCCACCGATTGCGCGCCGACCTCCTCCGCCCGCTTCAATGCGGCCCGAACCGCCGAAGCGAGCAGCATCTCCTCCCCTTCGCCGCCGCCGCGCCAGATGGGGCCGACCGCGTGGATGACCCAGCGCGCGGGAAGCTCTCCCCCGCCCGTCACGACGGCCGACCCGACGGGACAGCCGCCGATCTGGTTGCACTCGTCCTGGATGGCCGGTCCTCCGCGGCGCGCGATCGCACCGGCAACGCCGGACCCGAGGAGGAGCTGCTCGTTGGCCGCGTTGACGATCGCGTCCACGTTCAACGCCGTGATGTCGCCCTGGGCGAGCTCGATGGACGCCGGCATGAAGAGCGCGAAGGGTCAGGGACCGGGGGGCGAAGGCGGGGGGCGACGTTCGGCGAACGCCACGTCACCCCTCGAGCTGCCGGACGACTTCTTCCGCGATGCGCAGGTAGGCCTCGGTCACGGGCGATTCCGGTTCCGCGGCGACGATCGGCCGCCCCGCGTCTCCCCCGACGGCCACCTTGGGATCGAGGGGAATCTCTCCCAGGAACGGTACCCGCAGCTCTTCGGCCGTCTTGCGGCCGCCGCCGTGCTTGAAGATCTCTTCCCGGTGGCCGCACTCCGGGCAAACGTAGTACGACATGTTCTCGACGATGCCCAGAACCGGGACGTTGACCTTCTGGAACATGGCGAGGCCCTTGCGCGCGTCGATCAGGGACACGTCCTGCGGCGTCGTCACGATGACGGCGCCGGCGAGGTGGATCTTCTGCGTGAGCGTCAGCTGCGCGTCGCCCGTCCCGGGCGGAAGGTCGATCACGAGAAAGTCGAGCTTGCCCCAGGCGACGTCCTGAAGGAACTGCTCGACCGCCTTCATGACCATCGGGCCGCGCCAGATGACGGGCTGGTCGGCGTCCATCAGGAATCCGAGCGACATCACGCGCACGCCGTACCGCTCGATGGGCACGATCTGGTTCGACTCGTTGACGTAGGGCTTCTCGGAAATCCCCATCATCATCTGCTGCGACGGGCCGTAGATGTCCGAGTCCATCAGCCCGACCCGCCGTCCGATCCGCTCGAGGGCGAGCGCCAGGTTCGCGGCGACCGTGGACTTTCCGACACCGCCCTTGCCCGAGGCGACCGCGATCGAAAAGCGCACGTCGGGCAGGATGTTCGCGGCGGGCGGCGGAACCCCGGCGGCGCCGCGCGGCGCCGGCGGACCGGGCGGCTTGACCTCCAGACGGACCGTGACCGCCGCGACACCGGGAAGCGCCCGCAGCTTCTCGGTGGCGTCCCGCTGAATTTCCTCGGCGGCGCGGGGCGACTCAGTCGTGATCTCGAGGCGGAAGGAGACGTTGCCGCCGCCCACCGCCAGGTCCTTCACGAAACCGAACGAAACGATGTCGCGGGAGAGACCCGGGAACCGGACCGTCTTCAAGACCTCGAGAACCCTCTCTTCCGTCAGTTCGGTGGTCGCGGACATCGGACCTCCGATCCGAAAAATACCATGCTCCGGCCTCCCGGCCGTTCTCGCGCCCGGGGCGCCCGCCGCCGCGCTCAGACTGCCCGGGCGGAAAGGGCGGCGGCCGCTTCCTCTCGCAGCTCCCCGATCCGGTCGCGCAGCCGCCGGGTCAGCTCGCGGCCGTGCTCGGAGGACGGCCCCGCGACCGCGATCGGCTCGCCGACGCAGGCCACCACGCGCCCCGAGGACATGACGAGGCTATCCGGGGGCAGGATGCGCCGCGTCCCGGCGAGCCCGACCGGCAGAAGGGGCAGCCCCGAGCGCATGGCCAGGAGCGCCGCGCCCTTCTTGAACGGCAGCAGCTCCCCGGTCCGCGTGCGGGTCTCCTCGGGGAAGAGGACGACCGAGCGGCCCCCGCGAAGCCGCTGGAGCGCGGCATCGAGCGTCGAAGCCCCCCGCGCGCGGTCGCCGCGGTCGACCGGAACGAAGCCCGCGGCGGCGATCGACCAGCCCAGCACCGGGACGCGGAAGACGCTCCTCTTGGCGAGGAACCGCGCCTGGAACGGCAGGCAGGCGAGCAGGACGACGATGTCGCTGAAGCTCTCGTGGTTGGCCGCCACGACGAAGCTGCGGCCGCCGGCGAGCCGTTCCGGGTGCCGAACCGTCACCGAGATGCCCGACACGCGGAGAACCGAGCGGGCCCAGCCGCGCGCGAAGCGCAGGAACCAGTCGCCCCGCGGCGGCAGGAAGGCGGCGAAGATGGCGGGCACCCCGAAGCCGACCGTCAGCAGGCCGATGGCGGTCCAGAGGACGACCGCCCGAAGGGTTCGCATGGGCCGGCGAATGTTAACGCAAGTCTCCGCCGCTCCGAGATTTACAGGAGGCTGGCGGCGGCATAGAATCGCGCATTCCATGAGCACGCCTTCCCCGGCGAACCCCCAGCCGTCGGCCACCGCCCTGTTCTACCGGAACATCCGGTGGCTGCGGTTCGTCGACCGCTTCGGCCGAAAGGGCCAGGCCACCGTCGAGTACGTGGGCGGACTCGGCCAGCTCGTCGGCGAGGCGATGGCTTCGATGTTCTCCAGGCCGTTCTACCGCTACGAGCTGCTGCGCCAGATGGACGAGCTCGGCGTCAAATCGGTCTCGATCACGGGCCTGACGGCTTTCGTCACGGGAGGCGTGCTCGCGCTTCAAACCGCGTACTCGCTCGCCGCCTTCGGCGGGAAAATCTTCATCGGGCGCGTCGTCGCGCTCTCCCTCGTGCGGGAACTCGGCCCGGTCCTGACCGCCCTGATGGTCGGGGGCCGGGTGGGCTCGGGGATCACGGCGGAGCTGGGCTCCATGACGGTCACCGAGCAGGTGGACGCCCTTCGGGCGATGGCCGTGTCGCCCGTCCGGCGGCTGGTGGTCCCCCGCGTCCTGGCGACCGTTCTGATGATGCCGATCCTGACGACCCTTGCCGACGTCCTCGGGATCATCGGCGGCCTGCTCGTGGCGGTCGGGGACCTCGGGATGACGTTCCAGGACTACCTCTCGAGCATCTGGCAGCAGCTCCAGATCTCCGACATCATGAGCGGCCTCGGAAAGACGTTCTTCTTCGGCCTCGAGATCGCGGCGATCGGCTGTTACAACGGGCTGTCGGTCCAGGGCGGAGCGGCGGCGGTCGGCACGGCCACGACCCGCACGGTCGTCATCGCCTCGATCTGCATCCTCGTCTCCGACTTCTTCCTGACGAAGCTCTTCCTGGGAATCTGAGGCGATCCGTGAGCGACCAGAAGAAGCGCCAGCCGCCGGGCAACGAAGTCGTCGTCGAGTTCGAGGGCGTCTGGAAACGGTACGCCAAACGCGAGGTGCTCGCCGGCGTGGACCTTCAGATCCGGCGCGGCGAGGTGCTCTGCGTCCTCGGGCCTTCGGGGTCCGGCAAGAGCGTGACCCTGCGCCACATCAACGGCCTGACCAAACCCGACAGCGGCGACGTGAGGGTCTTCGGGCAGTCGATCGTTCCCCTCGACGAGGAGGAGCTCACGCCGATCCGGCGCAGGCTCGCGATGCTCTTCCAGGGAGGCGCGCTCTTCGACTCGATGAGCGTCGAGCGCAACATCGCCTTTCCGCTCGAGGAGCACACGAACAAGAGCCCTGCGGAGATCGCCGATGCCGTCGCGGAGAAGCTGCGGATGGTGGGCCTCGCGGGAATCCAGAAGAAGATGCCGGCGGAGCTGTCGGGCGGCATGCGCAAGCGCGTGGCGCTGGCGCGCTCGATCGCCCTCGAGCCCGAGATCATCCTGTACGATGAGCCCACCACGGGGCTCGACCCCCTGACTTCCGAGAAGATCGCGCAGCTGATCGTGGACCTGAACATCCGGCTCCAGACGACCTCCGTCGTCGTGACCCACGACATCGTCACGGCCCGGACGGTGGCCGACCGCCTGGCCTTTCTGTACCAGGGCCAGTTCCAGTTCATCGGGACCTTCGAGGAGGCGGCCCGCGGCGGCCACCCGGTGCTTCAGGACTACTTCCGATCGATGGGCTTCCCGTGCGGCACGGGCGAGTTCGCCGCCGCGTCCGGGGGAGACTGATGGTCACCGAGCACTACGTCGGAAGGCGGTTCCGGGTCGGAGTCGTCGTCCTGATCGCCCTCTTCTTCACCATGATCGGCGTCTTCATGGTCGGCAAGCGCGCGCACCTCTTCCAGAGGAAGTGGCCCTATCAGACGCACTTCGACTCGGCGGTCGGCCTCGTGCCCGGCAACCCGGTGCGCTTGAACGGGGTGACGGTGGGCGGCGTCCTCGAAGTCAACCTGTCGCCCCAGCCGGGGGACCAGACCGTGCTCGTCGTCTACGAGGTGGACCGGCGCGTGGCGCCTCGCCTGCGCACCGGGACGCAGGCCTCCATCAAGACGATCGGCCTGCTGGGCGACAAGTACATCGATCTGGCCGGCGGCACGGCGGATCAGCCGCAGATCCCGATCGGCGGCGACATCAAGGCGGCGCCCGGCGCCGGCATCGAGAAGCTGCTCGAAGGCGGCGGCGACCTGCTCGCCGACCTCTCGGCGATCGCGCGGTCCCTGAAGAACATCCTGGGCCGCACCGAGAAGGGTGAGGGCTTCCTCGGCGCAATCACCTCCAAGAGCCCGGAGAGCGAGCGGCTGGGCAACAGCTTCAACGCGACGCTCCAATCGCTCAACTCGATTCTGAAAAAGATCGAGCGCGGGCAGGGCCTGGCGGGCAAGCTCCTGATCGACGAGAAGTATGGCCGCGAGACGAGCGCCTCGCTTTCGGCGGCGATCCGCTCGCTCCATTCCGTCCTCGGACGGATCGACGAGGGGATGCGCACCGGCGAGGGCGCGATCCCTGCCCTGCTCGCCGACCCCGAAGGGAAGCGGAAGGTCTACGCCCTGGTCGACAACCTCGCCGTGGCCGCCGCGTCTCTGGCCCGGGTCACCTCGAGTCTCGAGAAGGGGGACGGGGCGCTCCCGATCCTGCTGCGGGACGAGCGCTTCGGCCGCGAGTTCTCGAAGAACCTGCTCGAGTTCTCGGAGCGTTTGAACTCGATCGGGCGAAAGCTCGACGAAGGGGGCGGCACGGCCGGCAAGCTCATCAACGATCCGACCCTCTACGACGCGGCCAACCGCCTGGTGGTCGGCGTGGACGAATCGGCCCTCCTGCGCTGGCTGGTGAAGAACCGGCAGAAGGCGGGCATCAAGAAGGAGTACGAGCAAGAGATTCGGAGGATGACCGCCTCGCCGCTGCCCGCGCCCGTGGCGGTGGTGCCCAGGACGCCGACACCCTCCCGATGAACCTGCTGCTGACGGGCGGAGCCGGCTTCATCGGCTCGCACCTGGCCGACCGCCGCCTGTCCCGCGGGGACCGGGTCACCGTGCTCGACGACTTCAACGACTTCTACGACCCGGCCGCCAAGCGCCGCAACGTCGCGCCGCACCTCGGCCACCCTCGCTACCGCCTCGTCGAGGGCGACATCCGCGACCGCGACCGCGTCTTCTCGCTCTTTCGCGAAGAGGGATTCGAGGCGGTGGCGCACCTGGCGGCGCGGGCCGGCGTGCGGCCCTCGATCCGCGAGCCGGTCCTCTACGAGGAGGTCAACTGCGTCGGCACGCTCAACCTGCTCGGGGCGGCGGTCGCGCACGGAAAGCCGCGGTTCGTCTTCGCGTCCTCCTCGTCGGTCTACGGGATCAACGCGAAGCTCCCCTTCGCCGAAGACGACCCGATCGACCGCACGATCTCTCCCTACGCCACGACCAAGCGAGCCGGCGAGCTGCACGTCTTCAACGCCCACCACCTTCACGGGCTGCCCGCCGTCTGCCTCCGGCTCTTCACGGTCTATGGCCCGCGCCAGCGGCCGGAAATGGCCATCGCGCGCTTCATCCGCTCGATCGAGGCGGGCGAACCGATCCCCTTCTACGGCGACGGAGGCTCCCGACGGGACTACACCTACGTCGACGACATCGTCGACGGCCTCGAGGCCTCCCTCGCGGCTTCCCTGCCCTTCGAGATCGTGAACCTGGGAGGCGCGCACCCCATCACGCTCGCCCGCCTCGTCGAGCAGATCGAGGCCGCGACCGGCAAGAAGGCGAGGCTCGAGCGCCTTCCCGACCAGCCGGGAGACGTCCCGGCCACCTTCGCCTCCGTCGAGAAGGCCGAGCGGCTCCTGCGCTTCCGCGCCCGCGTGCCGCTCGAAGAAGGGCTGCGGCGCTGCGTGGCCTGGCATCGGGGCGGGGAGCCCTCGAACGGGAGCCTGACCGCATGAACGTCTGCATGGTCGGGACCGGATATGTGGGCCTCGTGACCGGGGCGTGCCTGGCCGATTTCGGGATGAACGTCGTCTGCGTCGACAAGGACGAGGCGAAGATCTCGGCGCTCCAGAGCGGGCAAATGCCGATCTACGAGCCGGGGCTCGAGCAGCTCGTCGCCAAGAACGAGCGGGCCGGCCGCCTTCGCTTCACGACGGATCTGAAGAGCGCCATCGAGGCCTCGCTCGCGATTTTCATCGCGGTCGGGACGCCCCCGAGGCCGGACGGCTCGCCCGACCTCACCTTCGTCCGGCAGGTCGCCGAGGCCATCGCCGAGCACATGAACGGCTACAAGGTGGTCATCACGAAATCGACCGTGCCGACCGGAACGGGAAAGATGATCGAGGAGATCCTGCGCCGCAAGAACGGCCGCCACCAGTTCTCCGTCGTCTCCAACCCGGAGTTCCTGCGAGAGGGCTCGGCGATCTCCGACTTCCTGCGCCCCGACCGGATCGTGATCGGCGCCTCGGATCCGCGTGCCATCGAGGTCATGAAGGAGATCTACAGCCCCCTCTACCTGATCGATACGCCGTTCGTCCTGACCGACGTGGCCTCGGCCGAGCTGATCAAGTACGCCTCGAACGGCTTTCTGGCCGTGAAGATCTCCTTCATCAACGAGATCGCCCGCCTCTGCGAGAAGATGGGGGCGGACGTGCACGACGTGGCGCGCGGGATGGGCCTCGACCGGCGAATCGGACCGAAGTTCCTCCATCCTGGGCCCGGCTTCGGCGGATCCTGCTTCCCCAAGGACACCGCCGCGGCCGCGGATCTCGCGCGCCAGAACGGCGACTGCCTCGAGATCATCGAGGCCACGATCCGCGCCAACGCCCGGACCAAGGCCCGCATGATCGAGCGGATCGCGCAGGGCGCGGGGCCGCTTTCCGGGAAGACCGCGGCCGTCCTCGGCCTCTCCTTCAAGCCGGAAACCGACGACATCCGCGAGTCGCCCGCGATCGCGGTG
The DNA here is from genome assembly GCA_050257975.1 of Acidobacteriota bacterium. Taxonomy (GTDB): domain Bacteria; phylum Acidobacteriota; class Thermoanaerobaculia; order UBA5066; family Gp7-AA6; genus DATBFU01. The sequence continues at coordinate 30,045 of JBLMXY010000074.1, read as the reverse complement.
ATCCAGGACCTGCTCAAGGCCGGGGTCTCGGTGCGCGCCTGCGACCCGGCGGCCGTCGAGAACGCAAGGGCCGTGCTGCCGGAGGTCGTCTTCGCGCGGGACGCCTACGACTGTGCGCAAGGCGCCGACTTTCTCGTGATCGCCACCGAATGGAACGAGTTTCGCGCGTTGAACCTGGAGGAGCTCGGCCGGCGCCTGAAGTCCCGGGTCATGATCGACTTGCGCAACGTCTACGACCCCAAGGAACTGCGAGCCGCCGGCTGGAAGTACACGGGAGTGGGACGGGGATGAAGGCAGGTGTTCGGGATCCGGGGTCCGGTGTCCGGGACGGTTCCGGGGCCCGGAGGAACCACCGATGAGGGTTTGTGTCACGGGGGCGGCGGGGTTTCTGGGCAGCCACCTGTGCGACCGGCTGCTCGCCGAAGGGCACGAAGTCGTCGGGCTCGACAACCTTCTGACCGGAAACCCCCGCAACATCGCGCACCTGGCCGATCAGAAGCGCTTCCGCTTCGTTCGCCACGACGTCACGCATTTCATCTTCATCGACGGCCCGCTCGACGCCGTCATGCACTTCGCCTCGCCGGCCTCGCCCATCGACTACCTGGAGCTGCCGATCCAGACGCTCAAGGTCGGGTCCCTCGGGACGCACAACGCCCTGGGCCTCGCGATGGCCAAGACGGCGCGGTTCCTGCTCGCCTCGACCTCGGAGGTGTACGGCGATCCCCTCGTGCATCCGCAGCCCGAGACCTACTGGGGCAACGTCAACCCGATCGGCCCCCGCGGCGTCTACGACGAAGCCAAGCGATTCGCCGAGGCGATGACGATGGCCTACCAGCGGGCGCACGGTGTAGACACACGCATCGTGCGCATCTTCAACACCTACGGCGAGCGCATGCGCCCGCGCGACGGCCGCGTCGTCCCGGCCCTCATCGGACAGGCCCTCTCGGGCGAGCCGATGACGGTCTTCGGCGACGGGTCGCAGACGCGCTCCTTCTGCTACGTCTCCGACCTGATCGACGGGATCTACCGGTTGCTCCTCTCCTCGGAGACCCTGCCGGTCAACATCGGCAACCCGGCGGAGTTGTCGGTGCTCGAGTTCGCGCGGACGATCCAGCGCCTGACCGGGACCCGGAGCGAGATCGTCTTCCGGCCCCTGCCGGTCGACGACCCGCGCGTGCGGCAGCCGGACATCGCCAAGGCGCGCGCGCGGCTCGCCTGGGAGCCGAAGGTGGGGCTCGAGGAAGGGCTCAAGCGCACGATCGAGTATTTCCGGACTCAGGAGTAGTTGTCAGTTGTCAGTCGTCAGTTTTCAGTTTCGAGAACTGACAACTGATCACTGATGACTGATCACTACTCCCCGTCGCTCCCAATCGCCTCGACCGGACAGCTGTCCATCGCCTCCTCGCACTGCGCTTCCTCCTCGGGTGTCGAGGGCTGGCGATAGACGTAGGAGTACGGATTGGTCTCGTGCCGCTGGAAGTTGGCCGGCGCCGTCACGCGGCAAACGTCGCAATCGATGCACTGCGTGTCCACGTAGAAGTTTCCCGGCGCATTCTCGGGGACCTTGTCGCGCGGATTGGCCACAACAAGCAAAAGTATCAGGTTTGAACAAGGCAGGACCGATGGCCGGTGTCCGGTGATCGGTGCCCGGTGATCGGGAACGGACAACGGGCACCGGACCACGGACACCGAACACCGAAAAACGACCCCGTCCCTTACCGCTCCCTTAGAGACCCGGGTCGGCTATTTCTCCTTGCTACACTCGATTCGTTTTGCGACGTGGAAGGCTTCTCTGTCTGCTTCTGCTTGTTTCTCCCTTCGCCTGCCGCGAAGACCGGCTGCCGGTCGTGGACGGATCCAATCGCGACCTGATGGCGGGCAGGATGATCTTCGAACGCCGCTGTGTTTCCTGTCATGGCATGAGAGGGGACGGCAAGACCATCACCGCGAGCCGCTACGTCTACGCGAACCTGATCGACGGCGTCTGGCGGTCGGACGGCAGCCTGGCCGCCCTGGAGCGCCAGATCCGCTACGGGCGCGATCCGATGCCCCGTTTCGAAGGCAAGCTGACCGACGAAGAGATCCGGCAGGCGGCGACTTTCGTTCTGGAGTTGTCGCGGGCCGCCCGGGGCGAAGCGGCCGCGGTCAAGAGCAGGCGGTGACGGGCCGGATCCCCATCTTCGCGCTGCCCGGCGTCGTGCTGCTGCCGGGCACGCTCCTGCCGCTCCACATCTTCGAGCCGCGCTACCGGGCGATGGTCGCCGACGCCCTCGCCGGAGACCGCACGATCGGGATGGCGCTGATGAAGCCCGGATGGGAAGAAGGCGGACGCGACCCCGAGGTCTTCCCGGTGGGCGGTGCGGGAGAGATCGTGGACGCCGAGCGGAGGGAAGACGGCCGCTACGACATCGTCCTGCAGGGGAGGTTCCGCTACCGCATTCTCCAGGAGGGGCCGACCGAGCCGTACCGGCAGGCCCGCGTCGAGGAGATCGCTTCGCTGCCTTTCCAGGACCCTTCGAGCGAGGCTCGCGCGCGCCGTCTCGCGATCCGCCTCTTCGAGCAGGTCCTGGGCTCGATGGATCTGCCTCCGCTGCCCGAGGAGGACCTTTCCCCCGAAAGGCTCGCCTCGGAGATCGCGCTGCGGCTACGGTATGCGCCGCCGGAGCTGCAGGCGCTGCTCGAAACGGATTCCGTGCCGCAGCGCTTCGAGCAGCTCGTGGGTCGCATGCGGGAATGGCGTCGGCGGATCCGCTTCCTCGGCCCGTTTCGGCCGCGAGAGCTCGATCCGGGGAGGAACTGATTCCTGGCTGTCAGCCATCGGCTCTCAGCCTTCAGCCAGAGTCTGCCGGCTCGCTGGCCGCTGATAGCTGACAGCTGAATCTACGTCCTCGAAGCGTTCAGCGCGCGGTCGTGGGCCCAGCTGCGGATGGCCTTGATCTGCTCGTCCATCGTGACGGAAAGGGGCACGGTCGAGGAGATCATCCGGTGCAGATCCTCCTCCGTCAGCGGCCGCCCTTCGGCATACGCATCCACGACGGCGGAGACGACCGCCTGCTCGATCTCGGCGCCGTTCCAGCCCTTGGTCGCTTTCGCGAGAAACACGAGGTCGAACTTGCCCACGTCGCACCGGTTCCTCTTCAGGTGGATCGCGAAGATCTGCTTGCGTTCTTCCTCGTTGGGCAGATCCACGAAGAAGACCTGGTCGAAGCGCCCCTTGCGCAGGATCTCGGCCGGCAGCAGGTGGATGCGGTTGGCCGTCGCGGCGACGAAGACGAGGGCGTTCTTCTCCTGCATCCAGGTCAGGAAGCCCGAGAAGATGCGCGACATCGAGGGGTCCTGTCCCTCGCGGTATCCGCCGACTCCCATCTCGATTTCGTCGATCCAGAGCACTGCGGGTGAGACGGCCTCGACCGACCGCAGGGCGCGCAGGAACGTGAACTCCGGGTTGTCGGTGCCGAAGACCGCGTTCATGTCGAGGCGAAAGAGCGGCAGATTCCAGAGCGTGGAGATGGTCTTGACGCAGAGGCTCTTGCCGCACCCGGAGATGCCCATCAGCAGGAGCCCCTTGGGGATCGGGATGCCGGCGTCGAGCGCCTCCTTGGAGAAGAGGGCCTGGCGCTTGCGCAGCCACTCCTTGAGGGTTTCGTACCCGCCGACGTCCTCGAGAGAAACGCGCGGCGGAACGAACTCCAGCACGCCCTCCTTCTTGGACATCTGCTCCTTCTCCGCGAGGATCTCGGAGAAGGCCTCCTCGGTGAAGGTCTTGCGCTGCGCGAACACCTTGGAGAGCACGTGGCCGATCTCGTCCCCGGTCAGGCCGCGCAGGGCGAGCGCGAGGCGCTTGACGGACGCCTCGTCCACCTCGGCGCCCAGGCGCCTGCGGACGTTGGCGTCGATCAGGCGGACGATCTCCGAGTCGTCGGGCAGCTCGTACTCGACGATGTAGACCTCTTTCTTGACCTCCTCGGGCAGGCCGAACCGCGGCGAGACCAGGAAGACGTGCCGCCCCCGGTCCTTGAGCGCCCGATACACGTCGCGCAGCCGCCGCACGATCTCCGGGCGGCCGTCGCTCGCGGCGAGAAAGTCCTTGAGAACGTAGAACCCCTTGCCCTGCGCGGCGAGGATCGCCTCGAGGGCCTTGACGGGATCCTTCGTGTCGGGAACCGCCCTTCCGTCGACGACGAGGCCCTCGACGACGGACCAGACGCCCAGCGGAGCCGGCTGGCCGTAGAAGGTCTTCGCCAGATGCTGCGCGAGCCGCTCCACCCGCGCCTCCTCCCAGGTCTGCACGTAGATCAGCGGATGGCCGCCCACCAGCGCCTTGCGGATGCGGTCGATCGCCTTGGGCGCCGCGGCGAGCGGTGCGGTTGTGGCCATTTTCTGACATTGTAACCGCCCGGACCCGAACCCACATCCTCTACAATTCCTTCGCCATGCCCAATCCCGAGCACGCGAAGCTGCTTCTGACAGCGGACTGGAACGCCTGGAGAAGCCGCAACCCGAACGTGACTCCGGACTTGACCGACGCCGACCTGCGCAAGGCCGACCTCTCCGGAAGGGACTTGAAGCGCGCGGACCTCTCGCGCGCCGACCTCTCGGAATCGACCCTGGCGGGCACCGACTTCTCGCGCGCCACGCTCGAGGGAACGCGCTGGCGCGGGGCCTCCGCGGCCGGGGCCTCCTTCGAGCACTGCAAGCTCGATTTCCTGGACCTCTCCGGAGTCTTCCTGGCCGGGGCGCGGCTTCGCTCCGCCTCGATGCTGGGCTGCCCGCTCGCGGGCGCGGACCTCGCCGGCGCGGACCTGTCGTTCGCGAAGCTCGAGGGGGCGGACCTCTCCAACGCGACTCTCGCGGGCGCGAACCTGTCCGAGGTCAACTTTCGGGGAGTCCGAATGGCGGGGGCCCACTTCGACGGCGCCAACCTGACGCGCGCCCTCTTCGAGGGCATCTCCGCGACGCGCGGTTCGTTTCCGGGCGCGGACTTCTCCGGAGCGAGCCTCAAGGGCGCCGACTTCTCGGGGGCGGACCTGCGGCGCGCGAAGTTCGCCGGAACGATCCTGCGCCAGGCCGCTCTGAACGCCGCGGACTGCGAGAAGGCCGAGTTCACGGACGCCGACCTGGAGCTGGTCGCGGCGGTCGAGGCGAACTTCACGGGCGCCTCCTTCGACCGGACGAAGCTGCGCAAGGCCGAGCTGCGACGCGCGATCTTCCTCGACGCCGTCGGACAGGACGTCAGCTTCAGCGACGCCAAGCTGACGGAAGTCGACCTGCGCGGCGCGAAATTCGAGAAGGCCAACTTCCAGACGGCGGACCTCTCCAAGGCGATCCTGCGCCGCGGCAACCTCAAGCCGCATTCGTTCGTGGGCGCCCGCTTCGCCGGCGCCGACCTCTCGGAAGCCCAGGCCGAGGGCGTCGACTTCTCGCGCGCGGACCTTTCCTTCGGCACCTTCCGGCAGGCCAACTTCAAGCGCGCCAACTTCTCCGGGGCCCGCGCCTTCGACGCGGACCTGTCGGGGACGCTGCTGATCGGCGCCAACTTCAAGAACGCGATTCTCCAGGAGGCGGACCTGCGGTTCGCCCGGGCGATGGGCGCGGACTTCACCGGGGCCACGCTTTCCGGCGCCGATCTCGCCAACGCCGACTTCACCGAGGCGATCTTCAAGAACACGAAGGTCTGGGGCGCCACCGCCCGACGGATCAAACCGCCCAAGGGCAAGGGGCTCGTCCTTTCGGTCTCGACGATGTTTTCGAAGGCGAAGGAGAAGAAGGAAAAAACGGTCGACGACAAGGAGAGAGCCCGGCAGAAGCGGATCGCCGAGCTCGAGGCGGCGGCCGAGAAGACGCCGCCGCACCGCACGGGGCGGCGGTAGGGCCTTCCAGGAAGATCCCTTCGCGGCTCAGAGCCTGCCGAGCTCGGGACGACACCCGCTTCGGGCGGAGGGTCAGCGCTTCTTGGTCGCAGCGGGGGTGGGCGCCGGAGAGGACGCCGCCTTCTTGAAGGCGGCAAGCAGGCTCGCGGTCGGGTCCGACGCCAGGCGAAAGGCTCCCGGGCGGCGCGAGACGGAGGCGGCGGGCTCTCCGGGAGCCCCGTAGAGCTTGATCTCCCAGGGCTCGCCCTCCGAGAGCGCGATCCGGATCGACGCCGCCGGCGAGCGGGACGCGAGCTTGCCGGCCTCGCTCTCGTCCAGGAACGACCTGCTCTTGACGTCGAGGATCGCGCTCATCAGGTCCTCGGCCGATCCCGCCAGCACCGCCTTGCCCCCGGCGCTCCAGCCTCCGTCCTTGCCGCGGGAAAGCGCGACCGACTCGCCGCCGAAGGTCCCCTCGAGGGCCGAGGCCATCGCCCGGTCGAACTTCACCAGGTGCGCCTCCCGAAAGGCTTCCGCCTCCTTCGAGAGCTCCTCGACGACCGAGCTTCCGACCGTGAAGACCTGGCCTTCGCGGCGCGCGTAGACGGAGTTGCCGTCCGAGCGCGTCGCGCCGAACTCGACCGTCGTCGCCCTGCCCTTCGAATCCGAGAGCATTACCCGATAGAGCGGGGGCGAGAGCCCCCACGTGGCGAGGCTGTCCTTGTCCGCCGTCAGGAACTCGGTCACGCGCAGCGCCGTCAGATCGCCGGCCAGGCGAGAGGCCGCGTCCGCGTCGGCCAGATCCTTCAAGGGCTGCTCCATCCACCAGATCCCGTCCTTCTGCGCCAGCAGCAGGTGGCCCCGGCCGCGCTCGAGATTGAGCCGGCCGACCTCCGAGGCCGTTCCGCCGAAGACGTCCTTGCTCTGGAAGTCGGCGGCGCCCTTCTTGACGGCCGCCGCCACGGAGCTCGGCACGAACAGCACCCGGTTCTGCCCCGCTACGCGCGCGGCGGCGATGTCGGTTCCCGGAATGTCGATGCCAAACTCGACGGTCCGCGTCGATCTCTTCTGCGGGTCGGCCGGGTCCTTCCAGACGATCGTGGCCTTGGCCGACGGGGTCGCGAGGCCGTAGTCCTCGGGGCGCGCCTCCGAGGAGTCGCCGCCGACGCGCTTCAATTGCGCGAGCTGGCGCGCCAGGTCCGACGCGGCGAAGGAATCCGCCGGATAGGGAGCCGGGCGCGTCAGGCGCCACGTCTCGCCGTCCCGCGCGAGCTCGACGACCGATCCCGGGTGCTCGAGGCGAATCGAGACGACGCGGTCCTCCGGCAGATCCCAGTGCAGGTCTCCCTTGGCCTGCGTCTGCGCGGCCGTCGGCATCTTGCGCTCGAAGAAGACGATGAAGGCGAAGAGGGCGATGACGACGGCGGTCAGGAGCAGGAGCTTGCGGGGAGACATGGCGCGCGCCGCCGCCTCAGTCGCGCCGCCGGTACCAGACCCAGATGCCCAGCAGGATCGCCGCCAGAGGCATTCCCGCGACCGACAGCAGGCCGATCTGGTTGACCTTTGTCCGCGTGAGCGTGAGCGAAGCCTGCTCCGGGGTCTTGGGCGCGATCCCGACGAGCTTTTCCTCTCCGGCCAGCCAGTGAATCGCGTTCAGGAAGAGGTTTGCGTTGCCGGCGTTGGACAGCGAGCCGTTGGCGAGGAAGCGCGAGTTGCCGATCGCGACGATCCGTGTCGGCTTGCCCGGAGCCTTCGCGGCGGCCTTCTCGTCGGCCGGGCCCACGGCGAGCGCGATCGTCACGGGCCCGGGCACGTCCTTGGCGTCCTTCTGGACGGCGTCGAGCTGGTCGAGGCCGGTCTCGCCCCAGCCGTCGGACGTCGTCTCGATCAGCATCGTGGCGGCCGTGGCCGCGCCGGCCTTGGCGTCTTCCCTGGCGACCGAGCGGGCGACCGGGAAGAGGACCGGCAGGCCCTGCTCGGACAGGGACCGCACGATCGGATGCGTGCCGTAGTGGTTCGCGATCACCGTTTCGGGTCCGACGAGCGGCACCGCGTTGGCGGGATCGATCACGATGTCGTTGGCGAGCTTGACGCCGTACGAGCCGAGAAGCGGCCCCAGGCCGAGGTCCGCCGCCGGCGCGCCGGGGCCGGGCAGCACGGGGTCGAGCAGGAAGAGCGCGCGGCCGCCTCCGGCCAGGAACTTCTGGAGCGCCGCGGTCTCCGGCTCGAGAAAGGCGGTTCGCGGGCCCGCGACGACGACGACGGCGGCGTCCGCGGGCAGGTCGCTTTTCCCGAGCGAGTTCCACGCGGCCACCGTCAGGTTGTCGCGCTCGAGGAGCTGCTTGGCGTCGGAGTACCCCCGCCCCCGCTCGGCGGACTCGAGGGTCGGCTCGCCGTGGCCGGCCGTGAAGTAGACCTTGGCCTGCCTGTTCTCGGTCACCTCCAGGATCGCGGAGGTGAAGGCCTGCTCGCCCTTGAACGCCTTGACCTCCGGAGCGCCGCCCATGCCGGCGCCGCTGAAGTCGAAGTCGGCGAGCTTGTCCTCCTCGACGTACTTCTTCTTCTCGCCCGACCGGAAGACGACCGTGTTCTGGCGAATGCCGAACTCGCGCACGAGCGCTTCGGCGCGAACCGGGTTGCGCTCCGGGTCGAGGAACTCGACCTCGATTTTCGGCGAGAGCGCACGGTAGCGGTTGAGCAGCTCCTGGACGGGATCGTAGAGACGCGCGCCGCGGGTCATGAAGACCGTGACCCGGACGGGAGCCTTCAGGCCGGCCACGATCTTCTTCGTCGTCTCGGAAAGCGAGTAGATCTGCGCCCGGGTCCAGTCGGACCGCACGTACCAGCGGCGGTGCCCGATCCAGTTCACGCCCGCAAAGAGCAGGATCGCGAGGGCCGTGGCCGCGACCGACGTGCCGACGCGCTGGGCGCGCGGCCCGCTCACGGCGTCTCCTTCTTCGCCGAGAGCGAGATCGTGGCGAGGAAGAGAAACAGGGCGGTCCCCGAGAGGTAGTACACGAGGCGGCGCGTGTCGACGACCCCGCGCGAGAACTCGTCCATGTGGTCCCAGAGGTTCAAGTAGTTGACGATGTTCTGCCGCTCGGGGTCGTAGCCGGACTGGAAGAGCCCGGTCGAGAAGACGGGGATCAGCATGGCGAAGGCGATGATCGCGGCCACGATCTGGTTCTTCGTGAACGTCGAGGCGAGCGTCGCGATCGAGAGGAAGTAGGCGCCGAGCAGCGCCACTCCCAGGTAGCCGGCGGCGGCCGCGCCGAGGTCGATCGACGTGTTCGCCCGCAGGATCCAGACGAACACGAGGCTCGGGACCCACAGGGTCAGGTAGAAGCCGAGCGCGCCGAAGAATTTCCCGAGGACGACCGCTCCCTCGGAGACCGGCGAGGTCAGGAGCACCTCGAAGGTGCCGCTCTTGCGCTCCTCCGGGAAGAGGCGCATGGCGATGACGGGAACGACGAACAGGGTGAAGAACCAGAAGTAGGAGTTGGAGAAGAGGATGCGGAGGATTCCCTCGTGTGGAGCGCCGGGCTCGCTCAGGATGACGACGATCCGCCAGAAGATCAGGCCGTTCAAGAACATGAAGGTCGCGAGCATGACGTAGGCCAGGGGCGACAGGAAGTAAGCCCGCCATTCCCTCCCGACGATCGCGAGGAACCGCTTCACGAGGGAGCCCCTTCTTCCCCGGCGGACGCCGCGGCCTCGGCGGCGGCGCCCGTCCCGCCCGTCTCCTCGCCCGCCGGCGCCTCCTCGTGCCGCGTCAGGCGCACGAAGACGTCCTCGAGGGAGAGCGCCTCCCGGCCGAGCTGCCGCAGGGTCCATCCGCGCGCGACCGCGAGGTGGAAGATCTCCTCCGACGGGTCGGCGCCGGGCTCGCACTCGAGGCGCACCCGGGTTTCCTGCGGATCCTGCTCCTCGGCGATCTGGACCACGCCGGCAAGCTTTTCGAGCGCCTCGCGGGCCGGAACCGCGCCCTTGAACGCCGCCCGCACGAACGGCGTGCCGGCCAGCCGCGTGCGCAGCTCCTGCGGGGTGCCCTCGGCCACGATCCGGCCGCGGTCGATGATCAGGACGCGGTCGCAGACCGCGTCGACCTCGGGCAGGATGTGCGTCGAGAGCAGCACGGCCCGCTCGCGCCCGAGGTCGCGGATCATCTCCCGGATCTTGATGATCTGCATCGGGTCGAGGCCCACCGTGGGCTCGTCCAGGATCAGGACGGGGGGCTGGTGGACCAGCGCGCCCGCCAGGGCCGTCCGCTGCCGGTAGCCCTTGGAGAGGTTGTCGATCTTGCGGTCGGCGACCTCTTCGAGCAGGCAGCGCGTCACGGCTTCGCCGACGCGCCGCTTCACATCCCCGCCGGTCACCCCCTCCAGGCGCGCGCGGTAGGTGAGAAACTCCCGAACGCGCATCTCCGGATAAAGGGCCGCGGACTCCGGCAGATAGCCGAGCGACGCCCGCGCCTCCTTCGAATGCGTCAGGACGTCATGCCCGGCGATCCGGGCGGTGCCCGACGTCGGCGGGAGAAACCCCGTCAGGACGCGCATCGTGGTCGTCTTCCCGGCCCCGTTGGGACCGAGGAATCCCACGATCTCCCCCTCCTTCACCGAGAAGGTGACGTCCGAGACGGCGGTTTGGGTAGGGTAACGCTTTGTGAGGTTCTCGACTTCGATCATCGAACCGACGTTATGAAAGCGCCCGACTCTAGCATCTATTCCCGAAATCAGCTCTCGGCTTTCAGCGATCGGCTCTCAGCCGGGCAGCCGGCGCCACCGCCTCTCCGGCTCATTGCCGACCGCCGATGGCTGATAGCCTGATTGCCTCCGGCTGATGGCTGATAGCTGATAGCTTATTTGCGTGATCGCCGTTCGTAACGTCTCCAAGACCTACGGCCGCCTGGGCGGCCGGCGGACCCGGGCGCTCGACGGCGTTTCGCTCGAGGTGAGGCGGGGGGAGACGCTCGGCCTGATCGGCCCCAACGGCGCCGGCAAGACAACGCTGCTGTCCTGCCTGCTCGGCTTCCTGCGCCCCGACCGCGGCGCCATCACGATCGATGGCCTGGCTCCCGACGACCTCGCGGTCCGCGCGAAGACGGGCTACATGCCCGAGCGGCTGGGCTTCGACCGCGACCTGACGGGGAGCGCGTTTCTCGCCCAGCACTGGAGGCTTGCGGGCGGCGATTCGAGGGAGACCGGCCGCCAGGTGGCCGAGGCGGCGTCGCGGGTCGGCCTGCCCGCCGAGGCGCTTCTACGCCGGCTCTCCGGATACTCGCGCGGGATGCTCCAGCGCATCGGCGTCGCCCAGGCGATGCTCAAGGACCCGGAGCTGCTTTTCCTGGACGAGCCCGCCTCGGGGACGGACCCCCTCGGCGTCGCCATCGTGCGCGACCGGATCCTGGAGGCCAAGTCCCGCGGCGCGACGATCGTCTTGAACTCCCACCAGCTGCCCGAGGTCGAGAGGGTCTGTGACCGCGTCGTCTTCATCGACCGCGGCCGGCTCACGCAGGCGCAGACGCTGCGCGGGCAAGCCCCCTCGCCGCGCCGGGCCGTCGTGCGCGTCCCGTCCGACCGCAGGGAACAGGCCCTGGCGGCGCTGTCCGCTTCCGGATTCCAGGCCGAGCCGGGGCCGGACGGCTCCCTTCGGCTGCCCGTCTCCGGCGAGGAGGAGCTCGCCCGGGCGGTCAAGGCGCTGGCGCTCTCGGACGTGCCGGTTCTCGAGGCCCGCTCGTCGGCGGACCTCGAGGAGCTGTTTCGCAAGGGAGGCGCCGCGTGATCGAGATGGTGCGCCGGTTCCTGCGCCAGCGGTTCGGATCGCCGGCCATGGCCATCGCGCTCGGCGTCCTCGTGCTGCTGACGGCGATCCAGGCCGCGGTGTCGGATCCCGAGCAGGCGGTCGGCACGAGCTTCCTCGCGATCCTGCTGATCGCGGCCGGATCCGTCTCGAAGGACGCCTCGGGCGGCGCCTTGCAGATGATCCTCGCGCGGCCGATCCGGCGCAGCGCGTACCTGTTCGGGCGCTACGTCGGGATCCTCGCGGCGTACGCCGTCACGCTCGCGGTCATCGCCGGCCTGACGCTCCTTTGCGCCAACCTGATGCCCGCTCTCTTCGGCCCACGGAATGTCGCGGCAGACTTCTCCGTCGCCGCTCTCGGCCGGGGTGCCGGCGCCGCGTTCTTGAACGGCATCCTGTTCTCCGCCATCCTGCTCTTCTTCTCGACCTTTCTCCGGGGCTACGCGGACGTGCTCGGTTACATCCTGCTGCAGGTACTGCTCGGGCTGGCGCCCGCGCTCGGCGATTTCCTCCAGAAGCCATGGCTGCGCCGGCTCGGAGAGGGGCTCCGGGAAAACATCCTGCCCAACGTCGAATGGAAGGAGATCCTGCGCGGCGAGAACGTGCTGGGCGAGCCCACGGGACGATGGGTGCTCGCCGTGACGGCCTTTCTCGTTCTGGCCGCGGTGGTCTTCAGCCGGAGGGAGTTTTCCTATGGACACGACTGACGCGCCCGGCCGCGATGCCGCGGCGTCCCTGACCTCAAGCGGATCGCAGTCGAAGCTCTCGGGCGCGATCTTCTTCGTGCTGCTCGCCGCGATTCTCTTCCGCGTCGTGACGGCGGTCATGGAAAGAAACGCCCATCCGGCGGCCCCGGCCGCGCACGGGCTTCCGCCGCGGATCCACTGGGTTCCGCTCGAGAAGGCCGCGCCGATCTCGGCCGCGTCGGGCAAGCCGGCTCTCTACGATTTCACCGCCGAGTGGTGCCCGCCCTGCCACCGCCTGGACGAGGAAGGCTGGAGCGACGAGGACCTCGCCGGCATCGCCAACCAGGGTTTCGTGCCCGCCCGCGTGATGGACCGCTCCCGGGAGGAAGGCAAGAACCCCCCGCTCGTGGACGAGCTGCAGCGCCGCTATTCGGTCGAGGCCTTTCCGACGCTCATCGTGGCCGGCGCCGGCGGCAAGGAGATCGCCCGGATGGAAGGATGGGGAGGCCGCGACCGGCTCGAGAAGTTCCTGAAAGAATCGAAGGCGAAGTCCCCCGCGGCGTCGGCCACAATCCCGTAGCCCGGTCTAGGCCTTCGACGGGCTCGCGTCGAGCCGGGACCGCTCGCCGGGCGGGGGCGGCGCCATCTCCGAAAGAAACTTCCCCGTGAGGCTCGCCGGGCTGCGGCGGATCTCCTCCGGCGTGCCCTCGGCCACGATCCGCCCGCCCTGCTCTCCCCCGCCGGGCCCGAGGTCGACGATCCAGTCGGCCGAGGCCAGAAACTCCAGGTGGTGCTCGATCGCGAGGATGGAGTGGCCCCTCGAGAGGAGGCGGCGGAACGTTCCGAGCAGCCGCTCGACGTCGCGGGCGTGCAGGCCCGTGGTCGGCTCGTCGAACAGGAAGAGCGTTCCGCGCGCGGCCGCCGGGCGGATCTCGAGAAAGGAGGCGAGCTTCAGCCGCTGGGCCTCTCCGCCCGACAGCGTCGCGGTCGGCTGCCCGAGCGGCAGGTAGCCCAGACCCGCGTCGATCAGGGGCTGGAGCCGGCGGCGGATCTTGTCCGCATCGGCGAAGAAGCCCATCGCGTCCTCGACGGTCATCTCGAGCAGATCGGAGATGTTCTTGCCTCGGTAGCGCGCCGCGAGCACGCGGCCCTGGAAGCGGCGCCCGTCGCAGACGTCGCAGCGCACCGTGACGTCGGCCAGGAACTGCATGTCGATCGTCTGCCAGCCGGTGCCCTTGCATGCCTCGCAGCGCCCGCCGGCGGCGTTGAAGGAGAAGTCCCGGGCCGTGAGATTGCGCCGCGCGGCCGAGCGCGCGAACACGTGGCGGATCTCGTCCCAGGCCTTCATGTAGGTCACGGGGTTGGAGCGCGCGGAGCGCCCGAGCGGGCTCTGGTCCACGAGCAGAACGTCGGCGACTCCCTCGAGGCCGTCGATCCCGTCGTGCTCGCCGACGTCGAGCTGGACGACTCCCTTCACGCGCCGCGCGTAGGAGTTGTACAGGATGTCGCGCACGAGCGTCGATTTGCCGGAGCCCGAGACGCCGGAGACGGCGACGAGACGGCCGAGCGGGATGCGCGCGGTCAGGTTCTTCAGGTTGTGCGCCCGCGCGCCGCGGATCGTGATCGCCCCCTCCGCCCGGCGGAAGGCGACCAGGCGCCCGGCGGGCCTGGCGCCCGGCGCCTCCAGGCGCCTGCCGGCGACGCCTCGGCGGCGGCGCAACAGCTCGCCGGTCGCCGAGCCGCGGGCTCGCGCCAGCGCGGACGGCGTTCCCTCGAAGAGCAGGTGGCCGCCGGCGCTTCCGGCGCCGGGGCCGAGATCGATCAGGTGGTCCGCCGACTCGATCGCCTCCGGGTCGTGCTCGACGACGACCACGGTGTTGCCCCGGTCGGCGAGCCGGCGCAGGATGCCGAGCAGGCGCCGCGTGTCGGCCGCGTGGAGCCCGATCGTCGGCTCGTCGAGCACGTAGAGCGTCCCCGTCAGCGCCCCGCCCAGAGCCGAGGCGAGCCCGATGCGCTGCGCCTCGCCCCCGGAGAGCGTGCGCGCGGCGCGCGAGAGCGTGAGGTACCCGAGGCCGACGTCGTTCATGTACCGCACGCGCGAGCGGATCTCGGAGACGACCGAGGAGAGACGCTCTTCCTCGGAGGCCGAGAGCTCGAGCTCGCCGAACCAGCGGTCGAGCTCCGAGAGCGGCAGCTCGGAGAGGCTCGCGATCGTGCGGCCGCGCAGGCGCACCGAGAGGGCCGCCGGCGCGAGCCGCGCCCCGCGGCAATCGGGGCAGAGGGTGTAGGCGCGGTACCGCGCCAGCAGCACCCGCACGTGAATCTTGTAGCGCTTGGTCTCGAGCCAATCGAAGAAGCCCCGGATCCCGTAGAAGTCGCCCCGCCCCTCGACCAGGACCTCGCGCTCGTGGGCCGACAGCCGCCCGACCGGGATGTCCGTGCGCACCGAGTACCGCCGGCAGGCGCGGAAGAGGTCGTGGTAGGCCGACTCGTAGGCGGGCGTGTTCCAGGGCGCGACCGGACGGTCTTCCAGCGCGAGCTGCGGATCCGGAATCACCTTCTCCATGTCGACGCCGATCACGCGCCCGAAGCCCTGGCAAGCCGGGCAGGCGCCGAGCGGCGAGTTGAAGGCGAAGAGGGCCGGCGTCGGGTCGCGGAACTCGCGGGCGCAGCGCGGGCAGTGGAGGCCTCGTTGAAACGTGCGCGCTCCGTCCTCCCGCGCGGCCACGACCGAGCCGGCGAGCGTGAAGGCGGTCTCGACCGCCGCGGCGATCTCGGGACGGGAAGCATCCCGCACGGAGAAGCGGCCGACGACCAGGGGCAGCCGCCCCTGCGCGTCGAGAAGTCCCTCGGCGTTCTCGCCGATCTCGACGGTCTGCCCGGTCGAGTCGAGCGCACGGAAGAATCCGGCGCGCTTCAGCTCCTGAAGGCGCAGGCGCTCCTCTTCCGCGCGGCGCCGGGCGCGGCGCGGCTTGCCCGAGGCTCCCGGAGCCCACGACACGGGCGCCACCAGGGTGACCCGGGAGCCCTCCGGCGCCGCGGCGATCTCCTCGACCGCCCGATCGATGCCGCCCGGCACCGCCGGCACGTCGCAGTCGGGGCAGAAGGTCGTCGCGCCGTGCGCGAAGAGAAGCCGCAGCGCGTCGTGGATCTCCGTCTGGGTGCCCACCGTGGACCGGGCGTTTCGCACCCCGTTCTTCTGCTCGAGCGCGATGGCGGGAGGCACCGGCTCGATCGAATCGACGTCGGGGCGGTCGAGCCGTTCCAGGAACTGCCGGGCGTAGGTCGACAGCGACTCGGCGTACCGCCGCTGCCCTTCCGCGTACAGCGTGTCGAAGGCGAGCGAGGATTTCCCGGAGCCGGAGACGCCCGTGATCACGGTCAGCCGCCCGACGGGAATCCGGACCGACACGTCCTTCAGGTTGTGGGTGCGGGCGCCGCGGATGCGGATGGAGGACGACGGAGAGGCTGGTCCCTGGCGCGGCATGAAACCCTTAACCTTACCAGAGTCGCGGCTCGGCTAGCGGAACCACGACTTGAGGGTCTGCAGGAATCCGCGGTGCAGCGTGCACTCCTCGGTCGGCGCGGTGCCCGCGATGAACACCTCGGTCATCCGGGCCGGGCACGCGGAGGTCGCGATCTGGCCGCTCTCGGGATCGATCTCGGCGGTGACCACGTCGGACGGAACGGGGAAGCCCGCCGTGAAGTACTGCGGCGGCAGCGCCCTGGAGAAATCGGCGAAGATCGGGACCGCGGCCTGTGAGCCGGACAGGTGCACGGCGCGGTTGTCGTCGTAGCCGACCCAGACCGCGGCCAGGAACCGCGGCGAGAAACCCACGAACCACGCGTCGCGCCCGTCGTTGGTGGTTCCGGTCTTGCCGGCGAGCACGCCCCGGATCCCGCCGGCGCGCGCCCCGGAGGCCGTTCCGCGATCGACCGCCCCGCGCAGCAGCGAGTCGACCAGAAAGACCGCGTCGGCCGGCAGAGCCGGCTCCATCGGCGTCTCCTTCTTCTCGAGGACGGCGCCCTCGGAGGTTTGAACGCCGACGATGGCGGAGGGCCGCACCCGCACGCCGCTGTTGGCGAGCACGGCGTAGGCGGCCGCGATCTCGAGCGGCGAGATCTCGAAGGCCCCGAGGGCGACCGAGGGGTAAGGCCTCAGGCGCGAGCCGATCCCGGCCGCGCGCGCCGCTCCCAGGACGGTGGGCAGCCCCGCAGCGAGCGCCGCCCGCACCGTCGGGATGTTGATCGAGAGCTCGAGCGCCCGCCGCGCCGAGAGCGGCCCGCGGAAGTCGCCGTCGTAGTCGCGCGGCGTCCAGACCTGCTCCGGCTCGCGCTGGTCCCACTGCACGGTGATCGGAGAGTCGTTGAAGATCGTCGCGGGCGTGATGGGAACGGGCAGGTCGCGGCGCGAGAAGGCGGCGAGGAAGACGAAGGGCTTGAAGAGCGAGCCCGGCTGGCGGTGCGCCTGCGTCACGCGGTTGAACTGGGAGAGGCGGTAGTCGCGCCCTCCCACGAAGACTCGCACGGCCCCGGTTTCGGGCTCGAGCCCGATCAGCGCGCCCTGCAGCGGCCCCTCCCTGGAAGCGGCCGCCAGCCGCCGGTAGTTCTTTTCGAGCCCGGCGAGTCCCTCCGTGACGGCGCGCTGCCCCGCCTGCTGCAGGTCGACGTCGAGCGTCGTGTAGATCTGCAGACCCTCGGTCTTCAGCTTCTGTCCGTACCGTTCCGCGAGCTCGGCCTTCACGAAATCGACGAAGTGCGGAGCGATCGTGCGCTCGGACCGCCGGGAGTGCGTGGAGACCGGCTCCGCGAGGGCCTGCTCGAGGGCGGGCTCGGCGATCCTTCCCTCGGTGCGCATGAGATGCAGCACGAGGTCGCGCCGCTGCTTCGCCTTCTCGGGATTGCGCGCCGGCGAGTAGACGTTGGGCGCCTTGATCATGCCCGCGAGCGTCGCCGATTCGGCCAGATCGAGGTCGCCGACCTGCTTTCCGAAGTAGAAGCGCGCCGCCTCCCCCACGCCGGTGACGGAGATCGAGCCATGCTGGCCGAGATAGATCTCGTTCAGGTACGCCTCGAAGATCTCGTCCTTCGAGTAGCGGGCGTCGAGGATGAGGGCCATGATCGCCTCGACCGCCTTTCGCTTGATCGTCCGCTCCGGCGAGAGGTAGAGGTTCTTGACGAGCTGCTGGGTGAGGGTCGAGCCCCCCTGCATCGCTCCCCCCTGCAGGTTCGAGATCACGGCGCCGATGCTGCGGCGGATCGAGACGCCGGCGTGCCGGTAGAAGTCGCGGTCCTCGGTGACGAGGATCGCGTCGGTCAGCGAGCGCGGGACGTCCGACAGGCGCACGAGTGTCCGGTCCTCGAAGTCTTCGCCGAACACCGAGCCCAGCAGTTCCGGCTCGACGACGAGGGCGTCCAGGCGCTCGCCGGAGAAGGAGGCGATCGACCGGACGAGCCCGCCGCCGTACTCGACCCGGACCGGCACGCCCCGAAATTCGCGGCCCGGGTAGCGAAAGTCGCGGGTGTAGACCTCGACGGCGTTGCCCGCGCGGCGGAACCATCCGGGCCGCGAGGGGCGCTCCGGTCCCTCCTGGTACAGCAGGCGCTCGAGCTTGCGCGCGAGGCGGTCGGGGCTGCCGCCCTCCCCGACCCGCCAGACCGCCATGTCCGAATAGATGCGCGAGGGCAGGCTCCAGCGCCGGCCGTCGAAGCGCGAGACGACGACGCGCGTGAAGTATCCGACGACCAGGAGCCCCGCGACCAGGACGCCGGCGAGTGTCGCGAGGACCGCGACGCGGCGCCGGTAGATCCACAGGTGGAGGGAAACGCGGCGGGCACGAGGGGAAGTCCAGGGACTCATGGGGGGCAAAGAGCATACGGCAGAGCGGGGGCCGGCGGGAGAGCCGGCCGCGAAGCGCGGGCCGCGGCACCTGGCGTGCGCCCTCTCGAACCTGCTCTAATCGCGCGGATGTCCCGCCGAGCGAAGAAGAAGGGGGCGCCTGCGCCCTCGGCGCGGGCCGATGCGGGCTGCCTCGTGGCGGCCGCCGCGCTCGCGGCGGCCATCGCGGCGTCGGCGCTCCTGGTCGATCCCGGCGCGGAAGCCTCCTTCGACGCTCCCAAGCGTCTGGCGGCGCTGCTTTCGATCGCCGTGGCGGCGGCGGGGGCCTTCCTCTTCGGCGGCCGGGGCAAGCCGCCGGCCCGTCTCTGGCGCGGCGCGGGCCGGCTTCCACGGGCCGCCCTGGCTCTCTTCGTTGCGGCGCTGGCCGGCGGGCTCCTCGCCGCGCTCCTCTCTCCGCGCCGCGGCCTCTCGCTCGACGCGGCCCGAGGGCTTCTGCTCTTCGCGCTGCTGCTTCCCCTGGGGGCCTCGCGCGTGCTGCCCCGCTACGGGCGCATCCTGGCCGGCCTTTTTCTCGCTCTCGCGGCCTTCAACGCCGGCGTCTCGCTCCTGCAGGGGCGGGGGCTCTACCGGCCGTTCGCGATCGAGGTGACCGGCTCGCGCGGCGAGACCGGCGCCTTCGTCGGCAACGTGGGTTACCTGGCGCTGGCGCTCGCGCTCGCCGCCGTGGCCGCGCTCTGGGTGGCCATGGAGGCGCGCCGCCCGGCGGTCCGGGTCCTGTGCGCGGCCGCCCTGCCGCTCTACCTTGCCGATCTCGTCGTCAACCAGAACCTGACTTCGCTGACCGCGCTGGCCGCCGGCGGCGCGGTGCTGGTCTGGGCGAGGCTCGGCCGCCGCGCGATCCTGCCGGCCGCGGCCGTCGTGGCCGTGGTTCTGGTGGGGCTGTGGGCCTACCCTCCGGCGCGCCGGCGCGCCATCGAGGCGGTGTCGGCCGCCCGCTCGGGCGACTTCGACCGGCTCCTCACCTACCGGATGGGGCCCTGGTCGGCGGCCGTCGAGATGGCGCGCGAGCGGCCGCTCACCGGCTTCGGGCCCGGCACGTTCGCGGCGGAATTCGTTCCGCATCGCCTCAAGGCCGAGATGCGCGCGCGGCGGCGCTTCGTGAACCCCCTCGTGACGAGCTCCTACGGCGAGGCGCATTCCGAGCCGCTGCAGGCGGTGGCCGAAGGCGGGCTCGCCGGGCTCGCGGCGATCGCCTCGGCGGCCGTGCTGCTGGTCGCGGTCTGGCGGACCGCTCGCGGCGGCGGCGCCTCGAGCGCGGAGGCGGCGCTCCTTCTCGCGGTGCTGGCGGCGGGGGCGGTGGCGTCCCTGACCTGGTTTCCCCTGCAGCGCCCCGTCTCGTCGATCCCGCTGCTTCTCGCGGCGGGACGCGGCTGGAGGCTCGCGGCCGAATCGCCGGCGGAGGCGGCATGAGGATCCTCCTCGGGCTCGCGGCCGCCGTGGGGCTCGCCCTCCTCCTGCGCCCGGAGATCCCGCGCTACCGCGCCGAGCGGGAATTGCGGCGGGGTACCGACGTCCTGCGCCGGGCCATCGCCTCGAGCCGCTCCACCGAACAGGCCCGCCCGGAGCTCGAGCGGGCCGCCACCCTGGGAATCGCCGCGGCTCCGGCGCTGCCGGCCGATCCGCGTCCGCGCATGCTCGCCGGCTCCGCGCGCCTTGTGGGCGGTCGCCCCCAGGAGGCTCTCGACTTCTACCGGGACGCGCTCGCGACCGGGGAGCGGGCGGAGATCGATCTGAACGTCGGACGGGCGCACGCCCTGGCGGGCGAGCGCCCCGAGGGGCAGGCGGCGCTGCTGCGTGCGCTCTGGATCAGTCCCGCGCTCGCGCCGGCGATCCCCCAGCCGCTCTCGGGACGCCTGATGGAGGAAGTCGCGCGCCTGGAGAACGACCTGCGCGCCGGCCTTCTCGCCGCGCCGCCGCCGCTGCCCGACTAGGGGCTGGAGGGGGCGCCGGCGGAAACCGGGCTGCCGCGATCCCGGAAGATCCTCGCCGACCAGATGCCCCAGGCGTGCAGCTTGTAGAGGAGCATCGTCTTGAGGATCGCGAGGCCGTAGCGCACCGAAGGTGCGAAGGCGATCTGGGAGGCCTCGTCGAAGTAGCGGGTCTCGATCGGGATCTCGCGAATCCGCAGCCCCTTCGCCATTCCCTGCGCGATGATCTCGGTGTCGAAGACGAACCCGTCGGAATTGGCATCGAGGTTGACCGACTCGAGATAGCGCCGCGAGTAGGCCCGAAACCCGCTGTGATACTCGGTCAGGTAGATGAGAAAGGTCGCGTTCTCGACGGCGGTCAGAAAGATGTTGCCGAGGTACTTCCACTTCGGCATCCCTCCCTGGATCGGCCGGCCGCCCAGCATGCGGCTTCCGAAGGCCGCGTCGTAGTCGCCGCTACCCAGGGCCGCGAGCAGGTGCGGAATTACCGTCGGGTCGTACTGGTGGTCCGGATGGACCATGATCACGACGTCGGCGCCTCGCTCGAGGGCCACGCGATAACAGGTCTTCTGGTTGCCGCCGTAGCCCCGATTCCGGTCGTGCACGACCACGTGGACACCCAGACGCCGCGCGATCTCGACCGTGCGGTCCCGCGAGCCGTCGTCGACCAGAATGATGTCGTCCACGCAGTCCTTGGGAATGTCCGCGTACGTGCGTTCGAGGGTCTTCTCGGCGTTGTAGGCGGGCATCACGACGGCCACTCGGCGACGCGGTCCGGGGTTCGCGGCTCCCGCTTCGGATTGGATGCTCACGGTGCGGCCGCCAAGATACGCGATCGGAGACGCCGCGGCCAGCGGGCCCCCTCGTCAGATCCCACGCCGCGTGAGGAGGACCGGAACGGTTCGCATCAGGATCGAGAGATCCAGGCCGAAGGACCAGTTGTTCAAGTACGCCAGGTCGTAGCGCAGCTTGATGTCGGGCTCGGTCGAGTATTCGCCTGAGATCTGGGCGAGGCCGGTCAGGCCCGGCCGCACCGCGTGGCGCAGGTCGTACCCGGCGACGGTCCGCGAGAACCGCTCGGTGAACTCGGGCCGCTCGGGCCGCGGGCCCACCATGCTCATGTCGCCGCGCAGGACGTTCCAGAGCTGCGGGATCTCGTCCACCCGCGCGGACCGCAGCAGCCTGCCGACCAGGGTCACGCGAGGATCGTCCGGCGTCGCGAGCACCGCCCCGGTCTCGATCTCCGCCCCCGGCCGCATCGTGCGCAGCTTCCAGAGATCGAAGACGCGGCCGTCCTTGCCCACCCGTTTCTGCCGGTAGAAGACGCCGCCCCGGGAGGTGGCCGCCACCAGGAGCGCGGCGACCAGGACGACCGGCCAGAGGAAGAGCAGGAGCGCCGCGGAGACGACGATGTCGAACAGCCGCTTGCCGGCGGCCACGAGCCCTTCGAGAGGCCGCAGCTTCGCCTCGAGCAGGGGCAGGTCCCCGACGATGCGGAAGCGCAGGCGCCCGATCATCGTCTCGAAGGGAGAGGGCCAGACGAGCAACTCCGTTCGGAAGTCTGGCGGGATCCCATGGGCGAGGCGGTCGCGCCAGGTGGGGCCTTCCGGCGTCAGGATCAGGTCGTCGACGCGCTCGCGCGAGGCGATGGCGGCGATCCCATCGACCGGGCCCAGGAGCCGAAGCCCGCCGGGGCCGCTCTCCTCCCCGATGACCCCCACGACCTCGACTCCGGTCCATGGGTGGCGGCGGATGGCGTCCGCGATCAGGGCCGCGGCCGGCCCGCCCCCCACGATCGCGGCGCGGCGGCGGGGCTGCGGAAACAGGCGGTCGAGCAGCGCCCTCCAAAGGGCCAGCAGGATGGCATCGAGCAGGACGTAGAGCACGAGCACCGACCGGGGAAACGCATAGGGCTGGGCGAAGGCGAGGAAGTAGACCGATGAGAGCAGGAGAAGCTGCAGGAAGACGGCCGGGATCAAGAGCCGCGCGAGCGGGTCGCGGAAGCGCTCGCGCGCGCCGTAGAGGCCGAACAGCGACATGCACAGAGCCTGCGCGCCGACGATCAACACGAGGTTGGCCAGCGTGAAGCGCACCTTCTCGGGCGGCAGCAGCGTCTCGGTCCCGGGGATTGACACGCGGGTCCGCAGGTAGAAGGCGAGATAGAGGGCAACGGCGCCGATCACGGCATCGCCCACGACCGCCGTCGGGCGAAACAGGGTGTTGCCGCGGGGGCCCGCCAACGCTATCTTTCTTCGGGCTTCCACGCCGGCCGCCGGTAGCCGAGAAGCCCGGCCGCCACCCCGGCTGCGAGCGCGAGATTGATCACGGCCAGATGATAGAGCCTGCCGATCGCGCCCGACAGTCGAAGGCCCCCGCGCGCCAGGACGAGCAGCGCAACCGCCAAGCCCAGCGCCCCGAGACCGGCCGGACGGAGAGAAGGGCTGCCGATCGCCGCGGCCGCCGCGAGCAGGGCCGCGACGGGAGCGAGCCAGCGCGCCGCCTTGCGCGAGAAGAAGACGAAGGCGAGAAGCGGCCGCCGCGGGCTCCACAGCCATCGCTCCCGCCGGAGCACCTGACCTGCTCCGATGCCGATGCGAAATCGTCGAGAGAGCTCCGCGCGCGCGTCCGACGCCAGGTCTTCGCGGGCCACGGCGTCGCCGGCGAAGACGACCCGCTCGCCCCGGCCGGCGATCCGCGCCGGAATCAGGAAGTCGTCCATCGCCGTGTCGGCGGGAAGCCTCTCGACCGAGGAG
Source organism: Acidobacteriota bacterium (assembly GCA_050257975.1). GTDB lineage: Bacteria > Acidobacteriota > Thermoanaerobaculia > UBA5066 > Gp7-AA6 > DATBFU01. The sequence goes on along the minus strand of JBLMXY010000074.1, from coordinate 7,131 downwards.
CGTCTCGCCGCGTAGATGGCCCCGTTTGCGCCGAGGCACACTCCCAGGGCGCCCTCCGCTTCCTTCGAAAGCGTCTCCCGGTCCCAGAGCGCGGTCTCCGGCGACGCGACGCCCTCCGGCGCCTCCAGGATCAGCCGGCCGCACGCCGCCCCGACCGCGGGCGTCCCGACGGCGGCGGCGAGCCGCTCGACGGCGCCGGCGTCGAATCGCGTGTTGGCGTCGGTGAACACCAGGACCTCGGCCGCCGACGTTGCGACGAGATCGTTGAGCACCGAGGCCTTGCCGCGCCGCGAGGCGAACTCCACGACCCGAACGCGCGCATCGCCTCCGGCCGCCGCCCTCGCCCTCTCGGCCGTGCGGTCCGCGCAGCCGTCGCATCCGATCGCGGCCGCGAAAGGTCCGGAATACCGCTGCGCCAGCAGGTCCCGAACGCGGTCGGCGATGACGGCTTCCTCGTCCGCCGCCGAGACGAGGACCTCCACCGACGGCGGCGGCCCCGACCAGGGCGGGCGAGGCGGCGCGGCTGCGGCCAGGCGCCGGATCCAGGCGGGATAGAGCAGGTACGACCAGACCGCGAGCCACAGCGAGGCGAGAAGGAGGCCCGCCGTGAGCGCCGTCACGCCGACGCGCTCCGCCGCGCAAGCTCCCCGGCGAACGCCACGCCGATCGGGCCCCAGTCGTAGAGCGCCTCAACCCTTCGCCGCGCCGCGGCCGCCTGCCGCCGGCGCGCCTCGGGATCGGCGAGCAGCCGGCAGACGTCATCCGCGAAGGAGGCGGCGTCCTCCGCGATCGCGATCTCGGAGCCGGCCTCGAGCTCCAGGCCCTCGGCCCCGACCGGCGTCGAAACGACCGGCACGCCGCATGCCGCCGCCTCGAGGATCTTCAAGCGTGTTCCGCCTCCGGCCAGTAGCGGCACGACGGCCACCGCCGCGCGTTCCCAGAAGGGGCGCGTGTCGCCGCCTTCGCCGAGAAAACGGAGGTCGGGCGACCCGCTCCGCGCGAGGTCCGCCGGCGCTCCGCGTCCGAGAACCTCGGCCTTCGCCTCGGCCCGCATTGCCCGCACCCGCGGCCAGACTCGCTCCCGAAACCAGCGGATCCCCTCGGCGTTGGGGAGCCAGGAGAGGTCCCCGACGAAGAAGACCAGCTCTCCCGAGGCGGGCTCCGTCCGAAACCGGTAGCGCGAAAGATCGACGCCGTTGGGCACGAGCAGCGGCCGCGCGCGCGGGGAAAGGGCGCAGAGCGCCTGAGCGTCCCGCTTGGAGACGCAGGAGACCCCGTCCGCGCGGTCGGTGAGGCGCCGCTCGAGCGCCGCCACGCGCGGCGCCTGGAGGCGCGCGAAGACGCGCGCGAGGGTCGAAGAAGCCGTCTGCCCCATGCGGGCCCAGATCTCGGAATCCAGGTTCTGGAAGTCGATCCAGGACGGCGCGTCCTGCGCAACCGCGAGCGGTCCCAGATGATAGGTCAGTGCGACGACCCAGGCCGGCCGCTCGGCCGCCATGGCACGCGCGAGCTCGGCCTCGAGCCGCGCGGAACGGTACAGCCGCTCGGAGTAGGCGCCCCCGCCGGCGAGGCTGCCCGCGGCGGCCGCGGCGCGACGCCCTCTGGAGAGGGCATGGGGAACCTCGGTCACGTCGACCTCGGGCGGGTAGCCTCCGGCCGCCGAGCCCGCCGTCCTCAAAACGAATGCGCGCACGCGAAAGTCATTGCCGAGGGCGCCCAACAGATGGCGCATCCGGATCGCGCCTCCGTCGCGCGTCGCGTGCGGAGGGCGCGGCAGGAGCGCGTAGAGAAGCGGCTTCATGAACGGCGGTCGTCAGTATAGGGGCGGACCCGCAGCGGCGGGCACAGAGCGCCTACCGCGGAGTGGGTCGGGACAGGCCCCCAGCGACGGCAGCGATCAGGATGGCCAGAAGCTTCGGATCGAATGCCCTGGCCATCGAGAGAAGCGAGACGCCGGTCGGGCGAGATCCGCCCCGGAGCTCCTGGCGGTCCGGGACCCGGCGGTCGCCGCCAGCGCCGTCAACGCAGACGCCGGCGAAATCGAGGGTCGAAGTCTCACGGCGGGGCCGGCCGACTCGTTGGTGCGAACCTCATACCCCGCGGCACGGAACACTCGTGAAAGAGCGGCCCGGAAGGCGGCGTCGTCGTCCACGACATGGATGACTGCCGGGGAGTCGCTCATCGCGTTCCTTCGGCCGGCGCCTCGTCGCCGGCCGTTCCGTCGGCGGGAAGCGTAAACCGAACCGTCGCACCGCCTCCCGAATTGTTCTCAGCCCAAATCCTACCGCCGTGCGCTTCGACGATCGAGCGCGAGATCGACAGGCCCAGGCCCATGCCATTCTCCCGGCTCGTGACGAACGAATCGAAGAGCCGGGGAAGCAGGTCGGGCTGGATTCCGTGGCCGCAGTCCGAGACGGCGACTTCCACTCTCCCGTCTCCCAGACTCGTCGCCGAGAGCGTCAGCCGGCGCCCGCCAGGCGGCACGTCGCCCATCGCCTCCATTCCGTTCAGGACCAGATTCAAGAGGACCTGCTGGAGACTCACGCGGTCGCCCCGGACGTCCGGCATCCCCGAATCGAAGCACATGTCGATCGCCACGCCCCTCCGCCGCGCCTCCGGGTCCGCGAAGCGCATCACGTCGGTGGCAACCGCTCTCAGGCTGAGGGCCGCCATGGTCATCGGCCGGCGTCCCACGAGGGACCGCACGCGCCCGATGACCTCGCTGGCGCGCAGGCCCTCTTGCCGGATGTCGGACAGGATCTCCCGAATCTCCGGAAGCTGCTGGCCTCCCGATTCGAGCAGCATCCCGGCGGCGTCCGCGTTAGAGACGATCGCGCCGAGCGGCTGGTTGATCTCGTGGGCGATCGACGCCGTGAGCTCCCCGAGAAGCACCACGCGCCCGGCGTGCCTCATTTCGTGATTCGCGTCGTCGTCCCGCTTTCGGTCGGTGACGTCCCGGCCGACGGCCTGAAACTCCAGGATCCTCCCGTCCCGGCCGCGGATCGCATAGTCCACCCACTGCTGCCAGCCGATCGAGCCGTCCGCTCGCAGAGCTTCATGCTCGTCCGTGACGACGCGAGGATTCGCGACGAGCGACAGCACGTGTTGCCGTGCGGCCTCGCGGGCGGCTTCGGGGATCAGGTCGAGAAAGCGGCGTCCGATCAGCTCGCCACGCGAACGTCCGAAGTAGCGACAGTACGCCTCGTTGACGAACGTCAGCGTCGTGTCGGGAAGATATCGGCAGATGAGATCGGACTGGCTGTTCACGATATCCCGATAACGGCTCTCGCTCTGCCGCAGGGAGGCGCCGGCGGCGTCTCTCTCGCGCACGAGAACCGAGAGGAAGAGCAATGGCAGGGCGACGGCGAACAGAAAGAGCTGGATCCACAGAATCCTTTCCTCGGGCGGCTGCGCGGCGAATGGGCCGCGTCCCTGGGCCGCTGCGCCTGCGGCGAGGAAAGCGCTCAGGGTCAGGGCCGCTGAGGCGCCTTTCAGGCCGAATCGAGTCGCGGCCCACATCAAGAAGACAACGGGCCCGTACAGCAGTGCCAGGGAGTCGTAGGGACCGGGGATTCGGCCGCTGAAGGCGGCGAGACTCAAGGCGACCAACCCGCCGGTCAGAAGCAGACCCTCGACGACGCGTCCGGAGCGGGGGCCCCTCCGCCGATCGCGATAGCCGAAGAGCCAGTAGAGCACTGCGGGTGTCAGGATCAAGTTCGCCATGGCGTCCCCGAGGAACCACGCCTGCCATGCCGGCCAGTACTCCTTCCCGAGCGCGCGCCATGCCGCGCCGCCGCCCACGGCCGAGAGCATCGGAACCCCGAAGACCGCAATCGCGACGTAGACGCCGAAGTCGCGCAGGCGATCGAAGCGGACCGGATTGGGGAGCGCCCTGCGCAGCAGGGCCGCCGCAAGCAGACCCTTGAGGGAGTCGTTGACGAAGGCCGCGGCGACAAACCAGGCAGGCGCGGCGGCGGGAACGACGAAGAAGCGGATGGGTGCCATGGCCAGGATGAACAGCCACCACAGCCGAGGCGAGGTCAGCAGCAGCGCACAGAGCAGAACGGTGTCCGGAAACCAGAAGGGAGCCGGCACGCTCTGGGTGAAGGACATGCCGTACCGGTAGGCGACGTAGAACGTCGCCTCGAAGAGGGCGACCGACCCGGCCACGCGGACCCAGGACGTGGACGGCGCGCGCAAGAACTCGATCCGCACGCTCCGCCGGCGGCCCGAGAGGTTGTCCGCGCTCAGGAGTCCGGCTGTTTCCCTCAACCGACGGCCTCGCTGCCTACGACGCGAGGGAACGGTCCAGCGTTACAGGGGGAAGGGCTTGAAAATGGCACTCCGGCTCTTCGCTGCACGCTGGTGCCCTTTCTCGCTCTCTTTCATACCATCAAGCCGGCGCTGCGGCGTGTTAATCGGGGAAGGCTCCTCATCGCGGATCGGACTCTGGTGGCGGCCGCGTCGCGCCGCCTGCCGTGGCGATCTCGACGGGCCGTAACGAGGCCCACGCGATCGGCTACCGCGGATTCGGGGTCGGCTGCGGGCGGGCCGGAGGCGACGTTCCCTGGCGGGTGCCGTCCGGCTTGATCGGGCCGGGGCCGCAGATGTAGGCGTCGCCCGCGTTGCCACGGGAGATGACGGTGTCCGCTCCGTAGTAGGCGGCCTGAGTGCGAAGCCAGTCGGGCAGCTCCGCCTGCGTCGGAGCCTGGTTGGGCTCGCTGCTCGGGGTGATCATCCGGACGAACTTGCAAGTGCCTTCGACGGTCTCGGCGTCGGACGTCCCGCTCTCGGTCAATCGGACCTGGTACTTCCCCTTGGTCCGCGCAAGCTCCATGTTCTGGTCGGCCTCGGAGATGTGAGCGCAGCTCGCCGCGGCGAAAAATATCGCGGCGAGCCATGGCATCCGATTCACGAGGCCAGTATGCCAGAGGTCGAAGATCGTTTCGCCGTTCGTCGAGCGGGAAGAAGGCATTAGACTGTTCCGGTGGAGCGCGCGGGCTTGAGTCGGCGGCGGCCCGGCCCCTTACCCTCCTCGGCTTTCGCGTTCCTCGTTCTGTTCCCGGCCGCCGCGCTGGCCCAGAAGACCGACGTCGTCGTCCTGCTCAACGGCGACCACATCACCGGCGAGATCAAGTCCTACGACGAGGGGCGCCTGGCTTTCAATACCAGCGCCGCCGGCTGGCTCAGCATCAAGTGGAACAACATCCTCTCGATCACCTCCTCGAAACTCATCGACGTCGAGACGATCGACGGCGTGCATCACTACGGCACGCTCGCTCCCTCGGACCCGCCGGGGCGTCTCCGGATCGGGTCGGGCCCGGAAGGGGTCACGGTGTCCTTCTTCGACGTCTACGATCTCGCTCCCGTCTTTCGCAAGTTCTGGCAGCGATGGGAGGGATCTCTCGATCTCGGTTTCAACTACACGCAGTCGTCCAACCTCGTGCAATTCAACCTCTCGAGCGACGCGACCTACCGGATGCGCACGCACCAGGTGGTGGCGAATTTCTCCTCTTTCTTCAGCCGGCAGGAGGGGGTGACGGCGGCCGAGCGCGGTTCCTTCGCGCTCTACTACGACCGCTTCCTCGGAAACCGATGGATCGCCGAAGCTGGAATCGGGCTTGGCCGCAACATCGAGCTCGGCCTGAAGCTGCGGGCGGGGATTGGAGTCGCCGGCGGGCGAAACATCGTGCAGGGGAACCAGAAGCTGCTGACCGTCTTCGCCGGTATCATTGCCAACCGCGAGCAGCCCGTCGACGGGGAGGGCAAGTACAACGCGGAGGCGACGGTGGGCGCCCGCTATTCCTATTTCATGTACGACTTTCCGAAGCTCACGGTCTCGGCCTCCGTCCAGACCTACCCGAGCCTGACCGAAGGGGGCCGCGTTCGGCTGGAGGCCTCCGCGTCGGTCAAGCGCGAGATCGTGAGCGACTTCTACCTCGCGCTCTCGGTCTTCGACAGCTTCGATAGCAGAGACCCCTCGACGGGGCTTTCCAAGAACGATTGGGGCCCGACCCTCTCCCTCGGCTGGAAGTTCTAGCCGTCGCCTGGCCGTCGCCTAGCCGTCGCCTTCGCTTGCGAGGGGGCCTGCTTCGCACCGGCCGTCCGCTCGTCCAAAGGGACTCGACGGCCGCCCTGGCCCCCTCGCCGCGCTCCGGCTCCCGCGACGCGAGTCGTTTCGCTCGTTCGCTCGCGAAACTTTGTCGCGTCGCGAACGGAATGATCAACGCGGCGAGATCTGGAATCTTCCCCTGCGAGGGCGCCGGTGGAGCGGAGGGACCGGCGTCAAGAAAAAGGGCCGGCTCGCGCCGGCCCTGGGAGAAACAGACTGGCGGCCGAGGCCGCCCGGATTCGATCAGTACATGCCGCCCATGCCGCCCGCGCCGGGGGCCGCCGGGGCCTTCTCCTTCTCCTTGATCTCGGAGACGAGCGCCTCGGTGGTGAGCATCAGGCCGGCGATCGAGGCCGCGTTCTGCAGCGCGTTCTTGGTGACCTTGGTCGGGTCGATGATCCCGGCCTTCACCATGTCCTCGACCTTCTCGCTGTTGGCGTTGAAGCCGAAGTTTCCGCCCCTGGACTTGAGCTCGTTGATGACGACCGAGCCCTCGGCGCCCGCGTTGGCGACGATCTGGCGGGTCGGCTCCTCGAGCGCGCGGATGACGATCCGCGCCCCGATTTTCTCGTCGCCCGTCAGGTCCGAGGCCTTCTTCTCGACGGAGTCGATCGACCGAAGAAGCGCCACGCCGCCGCCGGGAACGATTCCCTCCTCGACGGCCGCCTTGGTCGCGTGCATCGCGTCCTCGACGCGGGCCTTCTTCTCCTTCATCTCGGTCTCGGTGGAAGCGCCGACCTTGATGACGGCCACGCCGCCCACGAGCTTGGCCAGCCGCTCCTGCAGCTTCTCACGGTCGTAGTCCGAGGTGGTCTCGTCGATCTGGGTGCGGATCTGCTTGACGCGGCCCTGGATGGCCTCCTGCTTCTTCTTGGACCGGTCATCCACGACCACGGTCGTGTTGTCCTTGTCCACCGTGACCTTCTTGGCGTCGCCCAGGTCCTCCCACTTGACGTTCTCGAGCTTGATGCCGAGGTCCTCGGAGATCAGCTTGCCGCCCGTCAGGATCGCGATGTCCT
>JBLMXY010000073.1:0-9042 GCA_050257975.1 Acidobacteriota bacterium | reverse complement strand
TCCGCGAGGCGCGGCCTTCTCCCGCAGGCGTCGCTGAAATCAGGCAACGGGCGCCCCCCACTCCTACCGTCTCCCGCCGGGAGAGCGAGTGATCGTCGGTGATCTTCTCGCTCGGTCCGACGGACGACCCTCTCCTCAGGGCCGGTCGACGTTGACCTTGTTCGAAACTCTCGCAGCGGACGCCGAGTATTTGAGAATGTCGGCGCCCGGCTCCTGGCAGCCGCGGCTCCGGGCGAGGAGGCAATCGTGGGAGCGACGGCCAGAGTTCTCTCGGTAAATGTGGGCGGCTCCCGCGAGTTCCAGTACCGGGGCCGCGCCGCTAGAAGCGCGATCTGGAAGTCGCCCGCCGCGGGTCGGGTCGCGGTTCGGGGCGTGAATCTCGAGGGGGACGACCAGGCGGATCGGCAGGCCCACGGGGGTCCCGACAAGGCGGTCTATGCCTACGCCGTCGAGGATGCGCGGTGGTGGGAGTCGGAGGTCGGCCGGCCGTTCGCGCACGCCGAATTCGGAGAAAACCTCACGACCGAAGGCATCGGGGTCAACGACGCGCTCGTCGGGGAGCGATGGGCGATCGGGTCGGCCGTTCTCGAGGTTTCCGAGCCGCGGGTTCCCTGCTGGCGGCTCGGCGTCCGGATGAGCGACCCGATGTTCGTTCGCCGCTTCACCGAAGCGCTTCGGCCGGGAGCCTACTTGCGAATTGTCGTCGAGGGGGACGTCGGGGCCGGAGACGAGATCCGGGTCCTCGAGAAGCCCGATCACGGTCTGACGATCCGCGACGTATTTCGAATCTACACGCGGGATCGGGACGAGAGCGGGCGGTTGATCGCTGTCCCCCAGATGTCCGACGCCTGGAAGAGGTGGGCGCGGGAGATGCTCGAAGGGCACCGGCGCGAGACCGGGCACGACGCGGCGCCCGGCTGCTGCTAGCCTTTCACCGATGCTACGGAAGCGACAGGCGTTACTCCATTCGCCTGTCATTGCGAGGCCAGCGGGCCGAAATCCCGAGCTTGTTCGCCGCGATACCAAATTGCGGCTTGAAGCCTGCCGAGCTCGGGATCCCTTGCTGGCGCTCGGAATGACCGGGTTGTAGGGTCTAACCGTCGCAGCCGAGAGCGAAGGCGAGCGCCGCGCAGACCTCACTCATCCGGCGCGAAGTGAGCTGCGTCAGTCTTCGGCCGAGGCTCTGCTGATGGACGGTGACGACGTTGTGGAGATTCACTGCGCAGTTCTGCTTCATCCCGTCTTCCGGGCCGAGGGCAACTTCAGAAGGCACGCCGCGGATCGTCGACGTGATCGGCGCGACGGTTGCCCGCGAGAGATAGGCGATCGCGCTCGAGCGCGTCAGGACGAGAACGGGCCGCTCCTTGTCGGGCGGCGAGAAACGATAGAGGCGAACCTCGCCGCGCTCTAGTCTTCCGGCCAATCCGCCACCTGTTCCCAGATTCCGGGCTGATCGAGAGAATCGGGATAACGAACGTAGCCCTCTCGGTCCCGCTTTTCCTTCTCGCACTGATCGAGCTTGCGCAGATGAGCGCGCAGGGCATCTCGAAAGAGCGCGGAGCGATTCGTCTTCAGCTTGCGGACGGCCCGATCGGCGGCCCGCAGCAGATCGCTCTCGAGGACGACCTGGATCGTTGCCATATGTGGAGTCTAGTCAACATAAGAATCAACAGTCAAGATTGCGGGTGCTCCTGTCGGCGGACGCGGTGCTCGGCCCTCGACCTTCTCCTGTCACCGCGCGAGTTAGAAGAGGGGGCCCTCACCCCGGCCCTCTCCCGTCACCGGGAGAGGGAGAAGAGCGCCCCTCACCCCGGCCCTCTCCCGTCACCGGGAGAGGGAGAAGAGGCCCTCACCCCTTGCCGGCCGCTCGCTTCGCGAGACGCGGCCTTCGGCCGCGGCCGGCGCTGAAGCGAGGCGAGGGGAGACCCCTCGCGCTCCTCCGCTCCCGTCACGGGGAGAGGGAGAAGAGAGGCGCTAGCCCGGCCCTGCGGTCGGCGCGGCGATCGGGCTCGACGGAGTCGGCGCGCCGGTCGCGGCCAGATACTCGTGGATGTACTGGACGACGCCCGAGCCTTCTCCCACCGCGGCCGCCACTCGCTTGACGGAGCCGGCCCGGACATCCCCGACGGCGAAGACGCCGGGCATGCTCGTCTCGAACCTGCCCGGCCGGGTCCACGCCGCGCTGTCGGTCCCCGGCTGCACGTCGGCTCCCGTGACGATGGAGCCCTTCCGGTCGAGCTGGAGACTCCCTCCCAGCCATTCCGTATGAGGCGACGCGCCGATCAAGACGAAGAGCGCGTCGAGCTCCAGCGTCTCCCGCGCGCCGGTCTCGGTGTCCCGGAGCACGACGCGCTCGAGCGATTGCTCTCCCTCTCCGTCCACGATCTCGGTCCCGAGCCGCACGTCGAGGTTCGGCTGTTGCCGGATCTGCTGGACGAGATAGTCGGACATTCCGGCCTCGAGCGACCCGCCGCGCACGACGAGAGTGGCTTTCGCCCCCTTCGAGAGGTGCAGGACGGCCTGGCCGGCGGCGTTTCCGCCGCCGACGACGACGAAGCGGCCGCCCGAGAGGTCGCGCGCGACGCCGGGGACGACGTAGTAGACCCCCGCGCCGACGAACCGCTCGAGCCCCGGGACCCCGATCCGGCGATACGTCGCTCCGGTCGCGATGATCACGGCGCGCGCCGCGATCTCGATGCCGTTGGAGAGCGTGAGGACGCGGCTCGATCCGCGGGCCTCGAGCTTCGTGACCTGGCGCGCGAAAACGAACTTCGCTCCGAACAGCCAGGCCTGCTGGTAGGCGCGCTGCGCGAGCTCCGCGCCGCTGATCCCGCGCGGGAAGCCCAGGTAGTTTCGGATGAGAGAGCTCGTGCCCGCCTGTCCGCCGACGGCCTCGCGCTCGATCACCAGTGTGGAGAGCCCCTCGGACGCCCCGTAAACCGCCGCGGCGAGGCCGGCGGGCCCGCCGCCGACGATGGCGAGATCGCACGTCCGGTCTTCCAGGTTCGAGCCGCCGAGAGAGTCGAAGATCTCCTCGTTGCTCGGGTCGACGAGCGTGCGGCCGTCCGGGAGGGTCACGACGGGCAGCTTCGAGCCATCGAGGCCGGCCCGGTCGAGGAGCTCGCGGCCCTCCTTCGAATCGGCCTTGTAGAAGCCGTGCGGGACGCCATTGCGCTCGAGAAGCGTCCTCATCTCGTGAGATCGGGGCGAGGGGTCCGCGCCGACCACGCGGACCAGCTCCATTGCCGGACCGTGCGCCCGCGTCCAATCCGAGAGGAATTCCCCGATGAGCGGATAGAGGTAGATCTCCGCCGGCGACCACGGCTTGTGCAGATAGTTCTCGATCCAGCCGAAGGCGCAGCCCTGCAGGATGGTCGGCGTGGCCGTCTGGTCGCCCCAGTGGACGAGGAGAGCCCGCTGCGCGTTGGGGTGGATCTTGTGGGCTCGGGCGAGGAGCTCGATCCCGTTCATCTCCGGCATCCATTGATCGGCGATGATGAGGGCGACGGGCTCGCCGTCGGCCTGAATTCGGAGCAGGTCGTCGAGCGCCGCCTTCGGAGAAAGCTGGGAGACGACCCGGTAGTCTCCGCCGTATCGGCGCGCGAGGGCGTCCAGGAGCGCCGCGAGGTCGGTGGGCGTGTCGTCGACGACGAGGATGACGGGTCGTTGGATCATGGTTGCCTCTCCCGCGCCCGGCCCGGGATCGAAGCGCGCCGCCGCCGCCCGGGCGGGCAAGGTGCGGCAAAGCTATCACCGGCGAGAGGTCGGGAGAGGGGGGGAGGGCGGCAGGGTCGGGGGAGGGTCAGGTTGAGGAGTAGTCAGCGCGCTTCCTGCGTGTTTGGCACGCGCGTGTGGAAGAGGCGGATTCCCGACCCGCCCTCGTCGTCGAACGCGGAGGGCGTCAGCCGCGTCGCCAGCGCGCTGCTTTCGGCTTCACGACCTTCGCGGCACGCGCGGCGGCACGAAGGTTGGATCGACCTGCCAGCGGCCCTCCGAACGAAGGAGACGCGCCAGCGCAATCGCGGGAGGGATCGCGTCCGGTCTGATGCCGATGACACAGGCCTCCTCGACCCACGGCGAGCCCGACGTCGCATCTCCCGGCGCCGGAGCGGAAGGGCAGGGATTTTCCCAGTAGCGCAGCGTCACGAACGCTCGGTCCCCCTGAGGGAGCGCCGCGAGCGTGGCCGGGAGAGGCACGGAGGTCTCCTCGCCATTCGGGTCGATGGCGTAACCGGGCTCGACGACGATGCGGCAACCGGCCGGATCCGTGGTCTCGGCGACGCGCACGGCCAGGCCGGAAACGACGCCGTATCCGAGCAGCGCGCGATTGTGCCGCCGCAGCTTCTCGCGATGGTAATCCTGCTCGGCCGTCATGGTCGCCGCATCGAGAAGCCGGCCGCTGAAGAAGTGCGGACGCTTCAGCGGCCCGCGGCCTGCCTCGCCGGCCGGAGCGAGAGCCGCCAGCGCCGCGGCGGCGTGCAGGGCGGCGGCGCGGCCGCTTTCCGGAATCCGGGCGGCTCCGGAAAGGAGGCTCTCCGCGAGAAACGCGAAGACGTTGGCCAGCGTGACTCCCGGGTCCGATTCGTTGCGGCCGGTCCATTCGGGCGCGTGCGCCTGAATCACCCGCCGGAGGTCGGCCGCGAGCGGTTCCAACGCGAAGGTCCCGGTCGAAGTCGAAACTCCCGGAATCTCCTCGACGCCCGCGTCGATCTCCTCCACGTAGACGCCTGCGTACAGATACTCTGGCATTGCAGCCTCCTGGGCTCGGTCCTTATCCCTCACCCCGGCCCTCTCCCGTCACCGGGAGAGGGAGGAGAAGCCCCTCACCCCGGCCTCTCCCGTCACAGTAACCGGCGGTTCATCGGAGACTCTCCTGGTGCGTTAGCCTACGACGGACACGGCGGTTCGGACCACGGGCCTGTCCGGGCTCCATCGCTGTCGTCCGGGATCACCTGCGGGAGGCGGGCTTCCGCGAGGCCGCCTCGATTCGCGTTGAGATCGGGTCCGAAGGAGATAATCTCGGGCATTAGCCGGCCTCGCTCGACTCAATGCCTGGCCGGAAGGAGGTTCCATGCCGAATGATCCCAAAAAGCCAGACTTCTCGGATGTCGTTTCCGGCAGCTCGTCCACGGCGGCGTCTCCAGCCGGTTCTCCCGCCTTCTCGGATGTCGTTTCCGGCAGCTCGTCCACGGCGCCGTCTCCAGCCGGTTCTTCCGCCGATCCGACGACGAGTCGCATGTACGTGGTTCAGGCGGGTGACAGCCTGTCGAAGATCGCGAAGAAGTTCTACGGAAACGCGAACTCCTGGAAACGGATTTTCGAGGCGAACAAGGACGTGATCAAGAACCCCGACCTCATCCAGCCGGGCTGGAAGCTGCAGATCCCCGATTGAGCGGCGCCAGATGACGAAAGGAATGGAGGAGATCATGACGAACCGTTTTTGCGCTGTCCTGGTTGCCTCGGTGTTCGGGTCGGCTCTCGCCCTGTCCGGTTGTAAGAAGGCGGAGGCGCCGGCTCCCGTCCCGACCGCCGCGCCCATGGCGGAGGCGCCGACCAATCCGCCGGCTCCGGCGGTCACGGTCGTCGATGTCCAGCTCGGCAACGCTCTCGGGCCGGACAAGAAGGTCCAGGCTCCGACCGACACCTTCAAGCCCAAGGACACGATCTTCGCGGTGGTCTCGACCGACGGCGCGGCGCCCACCGCCGTCATCGCCGTGAAGTGGACCTATCAGGACGGGCAGACGGTCAAGGAAGACTCGAGGACGATCGCTCCGACGGGACCCGCAACGACGGAGTTCTCGATCCAGAAGCCGGGCGGCTGGCCGACGGGGAATTACAAAGTCGACGTGACCGTCGACGGCAGGCCCGGTCCTTCGAAGTCGTTCAAGGTCCAGTAGACCGGCAGGGGCCGGATCCTGCGGGCTTCGGGCGACCCTGAGTCTTCGTCGTCGGGACGACGCAAGAGCGGCCTCGCCGCTCGTCGTCGGTCGCATGCCGCGGCGGAGCGGTCGAGGGGGAAGAGTCCGCGGGGTCAGGCGGCGCCTCAACATCGACCAGGGCGCCCGGCTCGAGGCCTGCCGAGCTCGGCCTCCCTCGCGGTCACTGGGGATGACCGGTGCGCGGACGCGAGGATCCCTTCGGACGAAAAAAAGCCCGGCGCCGCAAGGGCGCCGGGCGCTGTCCGGAGCGGGAGCCGGTCAAGGAATCGACGCGGAATTCGCGCAGTTCATGATCGCGCTCTTTTGGTTCCCCGTGATGACCCCCTGCGACTTCAGGTCGTTGGTCAGGTGGGACACACAGCTGACGAAATCGTCGTGGCTCGCGGCGCTTTCTGCGCACCCGGCGATCAGATCGGAGATCGTGCAGCCGGAAGGAAGGATTGTGTTCGGAACTCCGGAATCGCAGCCGTCGATGACGACCGTCGGAGTCAGGTTCGAGCCCGGGCACTGATCGTCCGTGTCCGGGACGCCGTCGCGATCCGCGTCGGCAAACCACCCCACGTCCCCGAGCTGCATCAGCGAGAGATCCTGAGGGGGCCGGACCGAGTGCGTCAGGTCCGCGTTGATGCTCGGCTCCATCAAAAGGTTCGGAGTCGCGATCACGTCCCAGTGCGAGATCGAGGAGCCGGGCTGGACGGGGTCCGCGGCCCAGAGCGAGGCGAACCCGGATGAGCTGGCTCCGGCGCGGCGGCTCAGGTCCAAGCCGAGATTGGCGACGACGTTTCCCGAGAGCTGCGACTTGATCGTGTTTCCGTCCGCGAGCGTGATGCGCCCCGACGTAATCGTGATCGTCGGATCGGATCCGCCGAGGCCAACGGGGGGCGACCCCGCGACGTTGTCGGCGATGAGCGCGGCGACCGCGCCCGCGTTCTGCATGTTCTTCACCTTGACCACGAACGTGCAGGTGCCCCGATCCGCGAGTCCCACCGCTCCCGTCAGACTCCCGGCGGGAAGGGCCTCGCACGCGTCGGTCGTCACGCCCACGCCGTCGTTGACGAGCCTCACGCTCCCGGTGACGCCCGGGGAGGAGAAGACCGGCCCGAAGGACGCCGGTCCCACGAAATAGCTCCCTGCGATCGAGGGCGGGGTGCTGATCGAGACCCGCGGCTCGCCGATCTGCAGCACGCGCGGAACCTGAGCGGTCACGATCGAGCCATCCCACGAGACGTGGCGCACGTTCACCGCCGAGTTTTTCCTCTGGTTCTGCGTCATGTCGCTCCAGTGAAGACCCGTCGTCTCATCCAGCGTGAAATGGGAATACGCGTCGGTGTGGCCCCGGAAGTTCTGGCCGGTCGCGTCGGTCACGAAATTCGCAAAGCCCAATCCGTGGCAGAGCTCGTGGAGCACGACCGTGGCGAGGTCGTTCAATGCTCCGTGGTTGTTGTCGAGACCCAGGTAGAACGGGAAGTCGCTGCTGAATTGCGCCGCGATGTCGGGTGCGCCGGGACCCAGGTCGACGCCGACGAGCTTGTTGGCGAGCGCCACCTGGTACCAGGTGTCCGGAAAGACGGCTCCCGGGAAATCACGGGCTACCGACACCGCGCCGGCCTGCCCGAGGACGTTGGGGCCCAGGGGATCGAAGGAGGCGACGACGACGATCTCGACGTTGCTGTCGAGCAGCGATCCCCAGACGTCGGCCGCGTACTGGAAGACGTTGAGGCGCTGCTGGCCGAGGGTCGTGCCGGGGTTGCCGCCGACGGGCGCGGCGGGCGTCGGGTCGTTGAAACCCTCGCCGGGCCCGTCGACGTTGACGATCGTGATGTTCGCTTCGGCGAGCGCCGGGGCGGCGGAGCCGAGGAAGGCGATCCCGCACACGGCCAGCAGCGGCAGGAGGACTTTGCATGGTTTCATGTGTCACTCCTTTTCCGCGGAAGGAACGCCGGTGGCCGCTCCCGCGAGGAACGCGCGGGCGCTTTCCCAGTCCGTCACGCACGCGACGGAGACGCTGCCGTCCGGGTTCGTGCGCGCGAGGTAGACGTACTGATACCGTCGCTGCAGGTCGACGGCCACGGTTCCGTTGCGGGACCGAGTCTCGGTCAGGCCCTCGCTCGAGCGGTTGAGGCGGAACGCCTTCTCCAGGCGGGCCATCAGATCCGCGCGCTGCTCGGCGGAGAGAGGGCCGCCCCGGGCTTTCGCGTAGGCCTGCCGCAGGACCTCGGCAACGACGCCCTGCACGGAGCCTGCGGCATTGGGCGCGTTGATCACGCGCGACTTGAAGGCGAGGGGCTTGCCCGGCGGCGACTTCTCCTGACCGGCTGCCGGCGCCACCGCCACAGCCAGCAGGAGAAGTGCCGCGATGAGCGCGGCTTTGCCCGGAGATCCTGTCGATGCTCTCTTGCTGTGCATGAGCCACCTCCTAGAAGAGGTCGCGATTGTACTTTCAGCGGATCGAGAGGAAGAAGAATGTCCACCGGGACGGGCGCCCCCCGCGGGAACGGATCCGGCCGACGCCGGAACTTCCTCTCCCCGAAAGGAAGGGATGAGGGGCCGCGGGGAGGGGGAGCCCGTCGTTCTTTCCGGCCGCTCGCCTCGCGCGACGCGGCCTTCGGCCGCGGCCGGAGCCGGAGGGAGGCGAGGGGAATGCCCTCACCCCGACCCGCCGGGAGAGGGAGAAGACCTCGCGCTCTCGCCGCCGTCAACGGCCGAAGCGCCGACGAGATCGCGTTTGCCGGCGTCGCGGGCGAGAGTCGGTCTTGATTTGCTGACTTCGCCGCCGGCTCGGACGTCCTTCTCCGACGGCCTAACGAATGGGCTCGATGGGCGTGCGCCTGGGCTCCTTGCCGAATCGCGCTCGAGAGCGCTCGATCATCTTCCGGATCTCGACGTCGCGATCCTTCGGCGGCGCGCTGGTGACCCAGCCGTGGACCAGGCGGCTGGCCGCCGCGGCCACTTCGTCCACGGCGCGATCGAAGAGCGCTTCGTTCGCCTTCGACGGCTTGTTGGCCCCGCTCAGCTTGCGGACGAATTGCAGAGACGAGGCTCGGATTTCGGCTTCGGTCGCCGGCGGAGCGAAGTTGGCGAGGGTGCGAATGTTGCGGCACAT
>JBLMXY010000072.1:0-4333 GCA_050257975.1 Acidobacteriota bacterium | reverse complement strand
TCGACGACTGGAAGATCACGTTCGTCGACACGGGGCTCACGTCCAACATCGGGCAGCGGCTCAAGGCGGTGCAGAAGCACGTCGAGGGAGAGGAGACATTCCTCGCCAACTACGCGGACGGTCTCTCCGATTGTCCACTGCCGATTCTCATCGACACCCTGAAAGAACGCGGCAAGACCGCCATCTTCCTTTCCACACGGCCGGGAACGACGTTTCACATCGTTTCGACCTACGACGGCGGCGTCGTGAAGAACATCGTGGACGTCTCGCAGTCCGAGATCTGGATCAATGGGGGATTCTTCGTCTTTCGGCGGGAGATCTTCGACTACATCAACCCTGGAGAGGAACTGGTTCACGAGCCGTTCCGTCGCCTGATCGAGAAGGGCGAACTCCTCACGCACCGCTACAACGGCTTCTTCGTCGGGATGGACACCTTCAAGGAAAAGCAGCGGTTGGACGACATGGTCTCGCGGGGCGAGACGCCGTGGGAAGTCTGGAAGGCGCCGCTCCCGGGCGCTCCTCGATGAGCGCCGTTTCACGGCACGATTCCGAGGCCGGCGGCGGCGACGAGAAGGAGCGCTGGCGGAGGCGCTTCCACGACCTCGTGCCGGGAGGCTCGCACACCTACGCCAAGGGGGACGACCAGTTTCCGGCAAACGCACCCGCGTGTCTCGTTCGGGGGCGTGGATGCCACGTATGGGATGGCGACGGCAACGAATACATCGAATACGGAATGGGTCTGCGGGCCGTCACGCTCGGGCACGCGTTCGAGCCGGTCATCGAAGCCGCGGTGCGGCAAATGCGGCTCGGCATCAACTTCACTCGTCCCGCCCCGATCGAGCTCGAATGCGCGGAATCCCTGCGAGACCTCATCCCGGGCGCGGAGATGGTCAAGTTCGCCAAGAACGGCTCGGACATCACGACGGCGGCCGTCAAGCTCGCCCGCGCCGCCACGGGAAGAGACCTCATCGCCGTGTGCCACGACCACCCTTTCTTCTCCTTCGACGACTGGTTCATTGGCACGACGACTCTTCCGGCGGGCATCCCGGAAGCCATCCGGCGGCTGACGGTCGCCTTCCGGTACAACGATCTGGAAGGCGCGGAAGCCCTCTTCCGGCAGCACCCCGGCCAGATCGCCTGCGTCATTCTCGAAGCCGAGAGAATCGAGCCGCCGCGCGACCGTTTCCTCGAGCGCCTGCGCGATCTCTGCCACGCCCAGGGGGCGATCTTCATTCTCGACGAGATGATCACGGGCTTTCGCTGGCACCTCGGGGGCGCTCAGGCCTACTATGGCGTGACCGCGGACCTCTCCTCCTTCGGAAAGGGGCTTGCCAACGGTTTCTCGGTTTCCGCCCTCGTCGGAAAGCGGGAGCTGATGGAAAGGGGCGGACTGAGCCGCCGCGAGGACCGGGTCTTTCTCCTCTCGACGACGCACGGCGCCGAGGCGCACGGCCTCGCGGCGGCTCTCGAGACGATGAACGTCTACCGGACGCGGGGAGTCGTCGAGGCCCTCTGGCGGAAGGGCGAGAAGCTCCAGCGAGGCGTCGAGGAGGTCATCCGGGAGTTCGGGCTCGAAGGCCGGTTTTCCCTTCTCGGAAAACCCTGCAACCTGACCTACGCGACCTATGACGCCGGCAGCCGGCCGTCCCAGGCCTTCCGCACCCTCTTCCTTCAGGAGCTCGTGCGCCGCCGGATTCTCGCTCCGTCCTTCGTCGTCAGCTTCACGCACGAAGACGGCGACATCGACCGCACGGTCGAGGCGGTTCGCGGCGCGCTTGCCGTCTACCGCCTGGCGCTGGAGGAGGGGATCGAAAGGCACCTGATCGGGCGTCCGGTCGAGCCCGTGTTCCCGAACCCCGTCGTCGTCGGCGCCCGGTGATGATTCGCCTCGATCTCCCCCGATCCCGGTCTCCCCTCCGAATCCTTTGCCTCGGCGCGCATTCGGACGACATCGAGATCGGCTGCGGCGGCACGATTCTGCGGCTGCTGGCCGAGCGAAAGGCCCGGGTTCACTGGGTCGTTTTCAGCGCGACTTCGACCAGGGCGCGGGAGGCGCGCAAGGGGGCATCGCTCTTCCTCCAGGGCTCCGACACGTCGGCGGTGGCGGTTCGCCGCTTTCGCGACGGTTACTTCCCGGCGCAATTTGCCGCCATCAAGGACGAATTCGAGAGACTGAAAAGAAGGATATCGCCCGACCTGATTTTTTCCCCGTGGCGCCACGACGCTCATCAGGATCACCGCACGGTGGCCGAGCTTGCGTGGAACACCTTCCGGGACCACCTGATCCTGGAATACGAGATTCCGAAGTACGACGGCGACGTCGGCCAGCCGGAGGTCTTCCTGCCCCTTTCCGAGAAGACCTGCCGTCAGAAGATTGCATTTCTCCAGGAAGCCTTCCGGTCGCAGGCTGACCGTCAGTGGTTCGACAGCGACACGTTCTGGTCGCTGCTGCGGCTGCGGGGCATCGAAGCCAATTCCCCGGGCGGCTTCGCGGAGGCGTTCCACTGCCGCAAAGTCGTGCTGTAAGCAGGGTTACGTTCCGCCGGCTGCTATAATCGGGCAATTCCAACCGGGATCCGCGAGATGCGACGCGAAACGCGCCGAAGCCGAACCGCTCGAAGATCGCGCCGCGTGAAGCCTTCCGCGTCGCGCCCCGGGAGAACTCCGGACGGAGACGGCGCGCCGATGGCCGATTCGCCGCCGCTTCGCATCGCCGTCGCCACCCGCCCGGCGCTGATCCGGGAGATCCTTTCGCGAACTCTCTCGGCGGAGCCCGGTTTCGCGGTCGTGGGACAGGCCTCCGACGAGACCGCGATCCGGGAGCTTCTCCGAAGAGAGAAGCCCCGGGTGCTGCTCTTCGATTTCGAAGCGCTCGGCCCGGGCGGCGAGAACATGATCTCCCGCCTCCGGCGCGAGTCTCCTTCGACCCGCTTTCTCGTGCTGGCCACCCGCTCCGGCGCGGAGACGGTCGAGCGAGTGCTCCGCGCGGGCGCTTCCGGGCTCGTCGGAAAGGAGCTCGACCTCGAGACGGTCGTTCGCGCGATCCGGACCGTCGCCGCCGGAGAGGTCTGGGCGAACCGCCTCGTCACGGCGCACGCGCTCGAGTACCTCGCGGGCCTCTCGGAGCTGGGAGTGGCGCGCAATGCGGCCAACGGACATCTGACGCAGCGTGAGGCGGAGATCGTCAACGAAGTGGGGCTCGGGCTGCGCAACAAGGAGATCGCGGCAAAGTTGCGGATCAGCGAGAAGACCGTTCACACGCATCTGAACAACATCTTCCGAAAACTGCAGATGGGCAACCGGATCGCCCTGGCGCTCTTCGCGCGGGAGCTCGTCCAGCGGCCCTGATCTCCACCATAGCACCTACAGGCTAGGAGAAATTCTCAGTGAGGCCTCGACCCTCCTATTGATGGCTCGGCCCCTCCTGTCCGCCTAGAGTCTGCCGCCGGGGGGCCGGTGCCGGCAGAGATGTTCAGTCGAGGGGCGTTTTCCGCTAAGACCATAGCGGCCGCTGGCCTGGCGTTCGCGGTGCTGCTCTCGGCGGAAAGCTCGCCCGCCCAGACCTTGCCGCCGGGCTTTCATGACAAGGTCGCCGCCAGTGGCCTGGGTTCTCCGACCGGCATGGCCTTCTCGCCGGACGGCCGCGTCTTCGTCACCGTGAAGAGCGGCCTCATCCTGGTGCTGCAGAGTCTCGGCGGAAGCGCAACGATATTCGCCGATCTCCGGAGCCGGGTTTACAACTACTGGGACCGCGGGTTGCTCGGTATTGCTCTTCATCCCAATTTCCCGGCGACGCCGTACGTCTACGTCCTCTACACCTACGATGCGCCGATCGGAGGAACGTCGCCGACGTGGGGACCCGGTGACGGCAATTCCGATCCATGCCCGACCCCGCCCGGCCCGACGACCAACGGCTGTGTCGTCAGCGGCCGTTTGTCTCGGCTCACTGCCAACGGAAACGTTTGGGACGGGACCGAGCAGGTCTTGATCAACGACTGGTTCCAGCAGTTCCCGAGCCACTCGATCGGAACCGTTCTCTTCGGCAACGACGGCGCTCTCTATGCGAGCGGCGGCGACGGCGCAAGTTTCAACTGGGCAGATTACGGACAGGCGGGAGATCCCTTGAATCCGGGAGGCGATCCCCCCGTCCCCGTCGGAGGCACGCAGACGACCCCGACGGCGGAAGGTGGAGCACTGCGCTCGCAGGACCTTCGAACCTCGGGCGACCCGGTCACTCTCGACGGCGCAATCATCCGCGTGGATCCCAATACCGGCGCCGGCCTTCCGGACAATCCTCTCTCCGGGGACCCCGATCCGAACGCGAGGCGAATCA
>JBLMXY010000071.1:0-35115 GCA_050257975.1 Acidobacteriota bacterium | reverse complement strand
CTCCGCGGAGTCCGGCCGTCTGATTCTGCGCGATGGATCCGCCGCGCTGATTCGTCCGTCGGAGCCGGGAGACCTCGAGGCCCTGCGGGAGTTCTTCCATCGGCTCTCGCCGGAGTCGAGAAGGCGGCGCTTCTTTTCGAGCGCCGATCCCCCCGAGGCGCTGCTGGAGCGGCTCTGCGACTCGTCCAATCCGCGGTCGCAATTGACGTTGATCGTCAGCCGCACGGTCGGCGGCGCCTCCCGGATCATTGCGACCGGCTCCTACGGAGCGCGCGACGCGACGAGCGCCGAGGTCGCCTTCGCGGTCGACGACGAGTTCCAGGGCAAGGGCCTGGGAGGCCTCCTGCTCGAGCGGCTGGCTCTTCTGGCGGCCCGGCACGGCTTCGTGCGCTTCTGGGCCGTGACCCGCCTCGAGAACAAGCTGATGCTCGAGACGTTCCGCCGGTCGGGCTTTCCGCTCCGCTCGAGGGTCGAGGACGACAGCGTCGAGATCGACCTTTCCGTCGCGCCCAGCCAGGAGAGCATCATCCAATCGGCGATGCGAGACCGCGTCTTCATCACCGCATCCCTGCATCCCTTCTTCCAGCCGCGGGCCGTCGCGGTCATCGGCGCCTCCCGGGACGCCTCGAGCCTCGGATTCCGTATCCTGGACGCCCTCGTCGCCGGAGGCTTCCGCGGTCCCGTCTACGCCGTGAACCCGAACGCGAGGAGCGTCGACTCGATCGCGGCCTACCCTTCGGCGCGGCAGCTCCCGCAGGGAACCGATCTCGCGATCGTCGCCATCCCGAGCGACCAGGTGCTCGCGGCCGTGGACGATTGCGCGGCGGCCGGCATCCGGGCGCTCGTGATCGTCACCGCCGGCTTCGCCGAGGCCGATGCCGCGGGACGCGCTCTTCAGGAGGAGCTCGTCGATAAAGCGCGGGGCCTCGGAATGCGGATCGTCGGGCCCAACTCGATGGGTCTCGTCAATGCCGACCCGGACGTGCGGTTGAACGCCTCGGTCAGTCGCCTCCTGCCTCCGAGCGGGGGTGTCGCGATGTCGTCTCAGAGCGGCGCGCTCGGCTTCGCGATGCTCGCCCTGGCGAGGCAGCGCCACCTGGGCGTCTCGACCTTCGTCAGCGTCGGAAACAAGGCCGACATTTCGGGCAACGACCTGCTGCAGTACTGGCGGGGAGACGACGCGACGAGGGTGATCCTCCTCTACCTCGAGTCCTTCGGGAATCCGCGCCGCTTCGCGCGGATCGCCCGGGGCGTGAGCCGGACCAAGCCGATCGTGGCCGTCAAGGCCGGGCGGCGGGCGCCGGATCCGGGCGCGCCGGCCCTCCCGGCGGCGGGAGCCGCGGTGGACGCGCTCTTCCGCCAAACGGGCGTCATCCGGGCCGAGACGCTGGACGAGATGTTCGATCTGGCCGCGGCGCTCGACCGTCAGCCGCTGCCGGCCGGGCGGCGCGTCGCGATCCTCTCGGACGGAGGGGGGCCGGGCATTCTGTGCGCGGGCGCCTGCGAAGCGGCGCGGCTCTCGGTGCCTCCGCTTTCCGACGCGACCCGGGAGCGCCTGTCGGCCGTCCTCCCGCCGGCGACGCGGATCGCGAATCCGTTGGAGCTGGTCTTCAGCTCGTCGCCGGAGCCGTACGCCGGGGCCGTCAGGACGCTGCTCGGGGCTCCCGAGGTGGACGCCCTCATCGCGATCCACACGCCGTACGACGCCGAGGGCTCGGACCCCATGCTGGAGGCGATCCGGCAAGGCGTCGCCGCGGGGCGCCGGGCGGGAGCGACGGGCAAGCCGGTCCTCGGCTGCCTCGTCGCAAACGGCGGGGCCGGCATGCCGCTCGTCCTCGGCGGCGAGAGCATTCCCACGTACGCGTTCCCGGAGTCCGCCGCGCGGGTGCTCGGCAAGATCGCGGCCTACGCGGAGTGGCGCCGGGGGCCGCACGGGATCGTTCCCGACTTCGACGACATCGCCCCCGCCTCGGCTCGGGCGATCTGTCGAAGGGCGATCGCGGCGCGCGGAGACGGCTGGCTCTCGGCGGAGGAGGTCAGGGCGGTTCTTTCCGCCATGAGCCTCCCCGCGGCTCCCGAAGTGGCGGGAGGAGGGGTCGAGGTGAAAGTGGGCATGGTGGAGGACCCGTCCCTCGGGCCGCTCATCACGTTCGGACTGGGCGGGATTCATGTCGAAGTGATCGCCGACGTGAGCGTTCGCGTGACTCCTTTGACGGACCGCGCGGCCGCCGCCATGGTGCGGGAAATCAGGGGCTACCCGCTGCTCGAGGGGTATCGGGGACATCCCTCCGCCGACGTCGAGGCGATCTGCGACGTGCTCCTGCGCGTCTCCCGCCTCGTCGAGGAGGTGCCCGACATCGCGGAGCTTGCCCTGAGCCCGGTCTTCGTGGGGTCGCCGGGCGAAGGTTGCCGCATCGGACAATCACGCATCCGCGTGTCGCGGCCCCGGAGCGGGCAGGCCGCCCGGTACACTACGGCATCGTCCCCGGCCGTCGAAACTCCGATCACCGAAGGAGCCGCACATGACCGAGACCGTTGACCACGCCTGGCTGTATCAGAGAATCGTCGAGGACAGCCCGATGGCGATCCTGTACGCCGATCGCGAAGGGAAGATCCGCCTCTGGAACTCGGGCGCCGAGGCCATGTTCGGCTACACGGCTCAGGAGGCGCTCGGGCAGTCGCTCGACCTGATCGTGCCCGAGAAGCAGAGGGCGCGGCACTGGGAAGGCTGGGAGAGGGTCATGGCGACCGGGGTCACCAAGTACGGCCGCGACGTCCTGGCGGTGCCGGCCCTGAAGAAGGACGGCTCGCGGATCTCGATCGAGTTCAACATCGTCCTGCTTCGCGCGTCGGCCGGCGAGCTCGTGGGCGCGGCCGCCCTGGTCCAGGACGTGACCGCCCGATTCGTGCAGCAAAAAGAGCTGAGGGCGCGCCTCGCGGCGCTCGAAGCCAAGAGCGGCGGAGCCTGAGATGGATTTTCAACGAGTGAGCGACCTGGCCGCTCCGGACGGCCACGCCATCCCCGGCTACCTCCTCTCGCCGGAGTCTCCCCGCGGCGGCGCCGTCGTGTGCCACGGCTACGGCGGCTCGAAGGAGCAGATGCTCGGCATCGCGGTCGCGATCGCCGAGAAGGGAACGGCCGCGCTCGCGATCGACCTGTGCGGCCACGGCGAGAACAGAGCGCCGATCGGTCCGGCGATGCGCGACGAGGTGGAGGCCGCGGTCGCTTTCCTGCGGCGGTTCGGCAGGACGGCCGTCGTCGGCCACAGCCTGGGCGGCAGGCTGGCGCTGATGTCGTCGGCCGACGTCATGGTCGCGATGTCGCCGTCCGTCATGGTCCAGATGTCCCCGCAGGGCAAGTGGATGTTCGAGAACCTTCCGAGCCCGGGCGTGCGCGAGCCCTACTCGGGCTACGTGCTCGAGCTCCTCGAGAAGCTGGGGCCGGTCGCGCCGCACGGGCGCCCCTGCCTTCTCCTCTATTCCGAGCGCGACATTCAACCTCTTCTCGACGGCGCCGCGGGCCTGCAGGCCCTGCTTCCCCGAGCCGAAAAGCGCCTCGTCTCCGCGGACATCCGCCCGGACGTGCAGCACGAAAGTGGCCTGATCCGCTACCTGCCGCGCTGGTTCAACCACGGCGAATTGCGCTTCAACCCGTCGGCCTGCGAGACCGCCGGAGCGTGGCTGGCCGAACATCTGTAGCCGCGGGCCGCGCCCGCCGAGGCCCTGTGCTAACCTCGGTCCAACGGGAGCCAGCCATGCAGTGGGAATACTTCGACCGAATGGTCATCTTCAACGACGGAGAGGGCGGACTGGAGAGCGGGCTGGACGCCTGGATCAACGGCGTCGGCTCCGAGGGCTGGGAGCTCGTCTCCTCGGCGCCCCTCATCGCGCCGAACAAGGAAGGCGTCGCCTACGGCACGATCGGCCTGCACCTGATCTTCAAGCGGCCCGTCATGACGGCGCAGGAGGCGTGAGCGAGCCGTGGCCACCTCGGGTGGTCCGGCCCTGATCGAGAGCCGCTACGGCCCCCTCGGCAGCGGCGCGCAGACTCTGACGATCAAGGGCGTCGTCTATACGGTCTCGGACCTGCTGGTCTGCATGGCGCTCAACTTCGACGACAGCCGCGCCATCGACGCCTTGACGCTGCCGAACGGGCATTTCGTCTTTCGCTACTACGACGGCCAGGACCAGCGGGTGGTCGCCCTCGAGATCGACGCGGACTTTCGCCCTCTGGGCGAGATGCGCGCTCGATTGCCCGAGTGGGTGGGAGACGAAGAGCACTTTCCGCAGCACTGCGGGCATTGACGCTGGCGGCGCATCGCGAGGCGTGCGCTCGGACACGGATCATGAGGATCAACGGAGCGGCGGTCGAGGCTCAAATGGGAATTTCTCCTTCGGAGGGAGGGCGGCCCGCGGGCGGGAAGATGGAGAGGAGGCAAGTGGGATGGTTACCTTCGAGTACCGGTTCGATGTCCTGCCCGGGAAGCTGGACGAGTACGAGGAATACATCGCGGGAGCGGGCAAGGACATCTGGCTGAAGTTTCCCGGCGTCAAGGCCGTCCGCGCTTACAAGAGCATGCTGGGCGGATCCTCGCCGCAGCGAGTCGTCCAGGTCGATCTCGAGAGCCTGGCCTCCCTCGAGAAGATTTTCCTGGATCCCGGCTTCCGAAAGGCCAAGAACGTCTTTCACGGCCTCGTCTTTCACCTCACCGACTCCCTGCTCGTCCAGGTGAGCGAAAAGAGCAGATAGGGGATCACCGACCTGCGGCGAGTGCGGGAAGGAGCCACGATGAGAGAAGGCAGCCAGAGCGAGTCGCCGGCGCTCCAGGTCCGCGGCGACCTCCTGCGCTCGTACCGCGACGTGTTCACGGAGGAGGCGATGGCGGCGCTCGCCGCCCTGGCTCCGCTGGACGCCCCGCGAAGGGCGCTCATGGCGGCCCGCATCGAGCGCCGGGCCTCGCGCGCCCGCGAACGAAAGCGCATTGCATTCCTCGACCCTGCCGCCGTCATCGCAGGGACCGACATCACGGTTCGGGACGCCCGTGACGGCAAGTTCCGGGGCAGCGAGATTCCGGCCGACCTGCGGCGGCAGTGGATCCAGGGCACGGGCCCGGCGACCAAGCCGGGCGCGTCCGTGGAGCAGGGCCTGCGCAACGTCGCCTACGCCCTCCTGTCCGGCGCGGACGGTTGGATGTTCGACGGAGAAGACGCGCTCGGCCAGATCTCCACGATGTCGCTCGACAACCAGCGCAACTTGAAGATGGCCATCGCGCGGGACCCCCTTTTCATGAAGGTGACCGAGGGAGTCGCGGCGGAGATGAACAAGTGGGCCCGCGGCTTCTTCGGACGCCCGATCGTCGACGACTGGCGCAAGCAGCTGGAGTTCACGACGAAGATGTTCCGCGCGCGCGGGCTTCACCTCGATGACCGGCACGTCCGCCTGGCCGATGGCACGGGATTCTCCGCGTCGGTCGTCGACCTGGTGCTCTATGTCGTCAACAACCATGCGCGGCTGCGAGAGTCCGGCGCCTCGATCGTCCTCTACCTGCCGAAGATCCAGACGGCCGAGGAGGCGGCGCTGTGGAACCGATTGCTCGCCTCGCTCGAAGAGCATCTGTCGCTGCCTGCAGGCGCGATCAAGGTCTATGTGCTCGTCGAGCAGATCGAAGCCTGCTTCCAGCTCATGGAGATCCGCGCGGCGCTCGGACGCCACTTCGTCGGCTTCAACACGGGCCGCTGGGACTACATCAACAGCGTCTCGGACGCGATGGCGTGGGATACGCAGTTCGTCAACCCCAATATCGACGCCATCGTGATGACCTACGGATACATGCGGAACTACGAGGACCGCGTGCGGCGGGCCGCCAACACTCCCGACCGCGAGGGCCGTTGTGCCCTCTGGGAGGGCGGCATGGAAACCAACATCCCGGTGGGCTCGGAGAGCGGCGTCGCCGCCGGCATGAAGAAGGCGGTAGCCGGCGCCGAGCGCGAGCAGCGCGAAGGCGCGAGCGGCAAGTGGGTCGCCCACTGGAAGATGGTGCACATCGTGAGGCCGGTGTGGGAGAAGGCGGGGCAGGACAACCAGCTCGGCCGGCCCTTCCCCGCGCTCGCTTACACCGCGGCCGATGCCGACGCCCTGCTCCGGCTCGAGCCGGCGCCGCGCACGGTCCGCGGCGCGCGGGATCTGCTGAGCGTCGCCCTGCAGTATGGCAACGCCTTCGGCAAGGGGTTCCAGGCGGCGGCCTTGAAGCCGGCCGACTTCTTTGGCGACGACGACGTCCTCTACCTGATGGAGGACATGGCGACGGGCGAGATCCGGCTCTCGATCCTCTGGGAGTGGCTGCACAAGGGGGCGGCCTTTTCGGAGGACGACGAGGCGACCGGCGTCGCGAAGGGAGACCGGTTCCGCGCCGATCTGTTTGCGCGTCTGCTCGACGAGGAGTATGCCAAGCTGCTGGCGGCAAGCGACCGGGACGTCCACGACGACTCGAAGACGACGACGCTGCCCATCGCGCGCCAGATCGTCGAGGCCTACGTAACCGCCCCGTTCAAGGCGCCCTGGTACATCGATCTTTTGAACGTCAACCTCAACAACGAGGACCTGGCAGAGGCGAGGCGGCGAATCGGCCGGTACATGGACGCGTTCGGCAAGGACGGCATCCGCATCACCGAAAACCTGGATTTCGAGGTCGGGAGTTCCCCCGCGAGGAGCCTGCGATGAGCACCACCGCAAAGCACGAACGAACCACGAGCCAATTCGAATCGGAAGTCGGAGAGACCGCACGATGGTTCACCAGCCCTCGCTTCGAGGGCATCACCCGTTTGTACTCGCCCCGTCAGGTGGTCGAGCAGCGGGGCACCATCGCCCCCGATTACACCGTGGCCAGGGTTGCGGCCGAGCAGTTCTACGATCGGCTCCGGCACCTCTTCGCCGCGCGCAAGGAGATCACGACCTTCGGCCCCTATTCGCCCGGACAGGCGGTGGCGCTCAAGCGGATGGGCATCGAGGCCATCTATCTCGGGGGGTGGGCGACGTCGGCCAAGGGGTCCGTCGCGGAGGACCCGGGGCCCGACCTGGCGAGTTACCCGCTGTCCCAGGTTCCGGACGAGGCCGCACCGATGGTGCGCGCTCTGCTGACGGCGGATCGCAACCAACGCTTCGCGCGATCGCGCATGAGCGAGGCGCAGCGCGCCGGCTCCCCCGAGATCGACTATCGGCCCTTCATCATTGCCGATGCCGACACGGGCCACGGCGGCGACGCGCACGTCCGCAACCTCGTCCGCCGATTCGTCGAGGCCGGCGTCCCCGGCTATCACATCGAGGACCAGAAGCCCGGCGCCAAGAAGTGCGGTCACCAGAGCGGCAAGGTTCTCGTCGGCGTGGACGAGCAGATCAAGCGGTTGAGCGCCGCGCGCTTCCAGCTCGACGTCATGAGGGTGCCCGGCATCCTCGTGGCCCGGACCGATGCCGAAGCGGCGACGTTTCTGGAGGGCCGCGCGGACGAGCGCGATCACCCGTTCATCCTGGGCGCCACGAACGTCGAGCTTCCGACCTACAAGGTCGGGTTCCTCGCGATCTTGAAGAAGCTCCATGAGCTGGGAGTCGACGAGGCGCGCGGTCACCTGCTGTTCGAGATCTCGGCCGCGGAGTACGACGAGGCGAACGCCTGGCTCGCGCGGACGGGCGTGATGCGCGTGCTCGAGGAAAGCGCGAAGCCGTTGCGGGAGGGAGGCGGCCCGCCTCTCGAGGCCCTTCTGGAGAAGGTCGAAACGCGCTACGTCGAAGCGTGGCAGGCCGAGGCGAACCTGAAGAGCTATCCCCAGGCAGTCGCCGACGTCATCGAGTTCCGCGCCAGCGAGGGCGAGCGGTTCGACATGAGCGCCGAGCAGTGGCTCGCCTTCGCGAACCACGCGTCGTTCCACGCCGCCCGGGCGAAGGCCAAGTCGATGGGAATCAGCATCATCTGGGATTGCGAGGTCTCGAAGACTCCCGAGGGCTACTACCAGGTCCAGGGCGGAATCGATTACGCGGTCGCCAAGTCCCTCGCCGTGGCGCCGTACGCCGACATTCTGTGGATGGAGACCAAGACCGCGAACCTGACGGATGCCAGGCGCTTCGCCGAGGCGATCCACGCCGAGTTCCCTTCCAAGATGCTCGCCTATAACCTGTCCCCGTCGTTCAACTGGGACACGACCGGCATGAGCGACGAGGAGATGAGGCGGTTCCCGGAGGAGCTCGGCAAGCTGGGGTTCGTCTTCAACTTCATCACCTACGGCGGACATCAGATCGACGGTCTGGCCGCCGAGGAATTCGCCACCGCCCTCCGGCAGGATGGCATGCTGGCCCTCGCCCGGCTGCAGCGGAAGTTTCGTCTGGTCGAATCGCCCTACCGGACGCCCCAGACGCTCGTGGGAGGCCCCCGGTTGGACGCGGCGCTCATGGCGACTTCGGGCGGGACGGCGGCCACCAAGGCGATGGGCAAGGGCTCGACCCAGGTCCAGCACCTGGTCCAGACGGAAGTGCCGACGAAGCTGCTCGAGGAATGGCTCGCCATCTGGACGAAGCACCACCAGATCCCGTCTCCGCTGCGTGTCGGGCTGCGGCCGCACACGGCGGGCTCGGAGCTGCTGGAGCTCACCCTGACCAATGCGAGCGGGGAAAAGGTCGCCAACGTCGTCTTCGCCGTGATCGTGGACCGGCGGGGGCGAAACATCCTCTCGGTTCGCGACCAGAACACCTTCGACACCGCACTGCGCAAGAAGCGGCTCATGACGCTCAACCACCTGTTCCTCGTCCACCGCTACAAGATCTGGTCGGTCCACTACGTCAGCCCGACCGAGGACAACCGCTACCAGGCCCAGAAGATGAAGACGCACGGCCTCTTCAGCGACGTCCACGACGAGGTGGGGCAGCTGATCGTCGCGAACGTGAGCGCGGAGGGCGTCAAGGCCCTGCTCGCTCCCGACCGCGCGCGGCTGAACGACTTGATTGCGCGCAGGTATCCGTAGCGGTCCGACCACCGCCGGAGCAACGGGAGCCGTCTCCCGCGGTCGATCACGGGCCGCCGCGCGGCCAGAACCTCTCGCGCCCGGCGGCGAGGCCGCACGCGAGATCCCCGAGAGCCCGGCCCCGATTCCTCGGCGAGTCTCCGGTTCGGGACGCTAGTGTCCTGACACAGAAATAATGAAACTATATCGCCCAATGGACTGTTCTCCTGTAGAAGGAGGACAGCGATGCGAACTGGGCGACCGAAAGCGGCTTTGAGCGTGAGCGCGGAGCAACGCGAGAGGCTGGAGGCCTGGATGCGTCGAAGGACGACGGCGCAGGCCCTGGCGTTGCGTGCGCGAATCGTTCTGGCCTGCGCTGAGGGGCAGGACAATGGGAAGGTGGCCGATCGGTTGGGTGTGACTCGGCAGACGGTGGGGCGCTGGCGACGGCGCTTCATCGAGAGTGGTCTGGATGGGCTTGTCGACGAGCCTCGACCGGGAGCGCCACGCAAGATCAGCGACAGCGAGGTCGAGCGAATCGTGACTCTGACTCTGGAGACCAAGCCGAAGGAGGCCACTCACTGGAGCACACGCTTGCTGGCCGAGCGCGCCGGGCTGAGCCGGACCAGTGTCGCTCGCATCTGGCGGGCTTTCGGCCTGCGGCCCCACAGAAGCGAGAGTTTCAAACTCTCGACCGATCCGCTGCTAGTCGAGAAGGTGCGCGACATCATCGGGCTCTACCTGGATCCTCCCGATCGAGCCGTGGTGCTTTGTGTCGACGAGAAGCCACAAATCCAGGCTCTGGATCGCAGTCAGCCCGTCCTTCCGATGCGGCCGGGACAGATCGAGCGGCGCACCCACGATTACGTGCGCCACGGCACGACCTCGCTCTTTGCGGCCTTGAACGTCAAGAGCGGCAAGATCATCGCCGAGCACCATCGACGCCATCGCAGCATCGAGTTCCGCAAGTTCCTCGACAGCATCGACCGCAACATCCCCAGCCAAACGGATGTCCATCTCGTCCTGGACAACTACGGAACCCACAGAACGCCCCTGATCAAACGCTGGCTCCTACGACACCCTCACTTCCATCTCCACTTCACACCCAAGGGGGCTTCCTGGATCAACCAGGTCGAGCGCTTCTTCGCTGAGCTGACCAACCGCCAGTTGCGCCGTGGCGTCCATCGCAGCACTCTCCAACTCGAGCAGGCCATCCGTCAGTACATCGATATCCGAAACCGCAATCCCAAACCCTTCGTCTGGCTCAAAACCGCTGACCAAATCCTCGCCTCCATCCAACGCTTTTGTCAGCGAATCTCTGAGACAGGACGCTAGCAGGTTGCTGAAAAAAGGTGTGGGATGGCGTGACGAGCGCGCCGCCGTAACCCGAAGGGTGGACGGCACTTTGCCGGCGCGCGCAAGGAAGGGACGATGGAGCACGTGCGAGCGAGTCGCAACGGGCGCCGGATGCAAAGTGCCGGACACGACGCCCGCATCCATTTTTCAGCAGCCTGCTAGCGGCGCGAGCGCGGACGGCGGCTGCCCGAGGAGAGCGCCCGGATGACCGCGCCCCAATTGTCGAACCACGTCTCGAAGTCGGCGCGCAGCTGGGCTCGCCCCTGCTCTTCGGACGCCGCGCGCAGGGCCTTCGCAACCGCCGCGGTCGAGGGTCGGAGGCGGCGTTCCCCCACCGGCGTCAGCCTCACGTAGACGAGCCGGCGGTCCTTCGACGAGCGCGTCGTGCGGACGAGCCGGGCCCGCTCCATCCGGCGGACCAGGGCGGACGTCGTGTTGATCGTGGCGAACGTCTGGCGCGCCAGATCGCCGATCGTCAGGGGATCCTTTCCGGGCTTGCCCGCGAGCGTCAGGAGGGCGAACTGCTGCGCCGGGGTGAGGTCTCCCTCGGTCGGTTCCGTGATGGTCCTGCGAACCGACTCGAAGAACCTCCGCAGGTGGGCCATCGTGCGGTAGGTCTCCGAGAGGCTCTGGCGCCTGGCCATCTTTCGACAACATTATAGGAAAGGGACCTGGAGGGTGCCGAGAAGCGGCCGCGAGATCGGATCCGAGCGGCGCCGCGCAGGCGTCGTTCGCGGGATTCCGGGCCAGATGTTCTTCCTGATTCCGCCCGCCGCGACGGTCGTTTCGCGGTTTGCCGGCTGCTCGGAGGGCGGCCGCCATCGAAAAGGCGCTGGACGCCCATCTGGAAACGGTACAATTACTCTCCACGATGAATAGTCGACGGCACGTAGTATTTGTGGGGTCGTGACGTGAGAGCCATGCCCGCGCTCCTCGCGCCCGCCGGAAGCCTCGGCGCCGTCTCCGCGGCGCTCGACGCCGGGGCGGACGCCGTCTACGTGGGCCTCGCGGGCTGGAGCCGGGGCGGCGCGCGTCGGGAGCTCACCTGGGACGAGCTCGCGGTCGCCCACCGTCGAGTCGCCGCGGCCGGCCGCGAGCTTCAGATCGCGCTCAACACGATCCCGAAAGCGGCGGAGCGCGCGCGCCTCTTCGAGCAGATCGCCGCCCTCCGGGATCGCGGGATTCGAAACGTCATCGTCAACGACGTGGGGATCCTGGCGGACCTCAAGCGGCGGTTCCCCGATCTCGCCCTCACGGCCTCGATCGGCTGCGGCGCGCAGACGGTTTCGGACGTCGCCTTCTTCCGGGACCTGGGCGCCGACGCCGTCGTCCTGCCGGGAACGGTGAGCCCGGGAGAGATGCGCGAGATCCGGACCGTCCGGGGAATCCGTGTCGAGATCATGATCCACATGGTCGAGGAGTTCGTCCTCCTCGGAAAGTGCTGGATGCCGAGCTACGTGCATCTGAAGCCGACGGCCTTCGAGGCGGCGTCGCCAACGGAGATCCCCGGAGCGGACGAGCCGCCGGAGGGGGCGCTCTCCGGGCTGCGGCTGACCGGAAGCATGAAACGAGGGGGTGTCGGAGCCTGCTTCCGGATCTGCCAGCAGCCCTGGGAGCTCTACGACTCCGGGCGCCTCCGGGGCTCGCGGCTCTTTCCCGGCCGGCAGATCAGCCGGAGGGCGGATGTCGCGGCCTACGCGGAGGCGGGCGTGGACGTCCTGAAGCTTCAGGGGCGCAGCCTCCCGGAGGACCTTCTGGCGCCTCTCGTCCGGTCCTACCGGGAGGCGATCGACGGGCGGACGGCCCCGGCGGCGCAGAACGCGTGGTCCGCGCCGTTGCCGGCGGCGTGGGCCGTCGTCGGGCGATGAGGTCGGAGAGGAGCCGTGAGGCCGAAGCGATGAGCCCTTTGGAGTTGAACACGACGATCGCAAACCTGCGGGACCTCGCGGCGTCGGACCTCTCCGACTACGACGGGGTCTACCTGGGCGACATCTATTGCCGCATCTACGAATCGAATTTCCTGGAGCAGCCGGGCGATCTCCGGGAGGGCCTTCGCATTCTCCGGGACCAGGGCAAGCGCGCGTACGTGACGACGTATGCCGCGCCGCGCAACGACTTTCTTCCCAGCGTGCGCCGGATGCTGGAGACCGCGGCCTCGGCCGGAGCCGAGGCCGTCGAGGTCCACAACCTGGGGATCCTGAAGATCGCCCACGACGAGTTCCCGCAACTGCCGGTGCACATCGGTGGCTTCGCGAACCTGTACACGGCGGCCGGCGTCGAGGTCCTGCGCGGCTACGGGGCCGTGCGGTTCACCCCGAACTACGAGTTGAGCCTCGACGAGATTCGAGAGATCACGGCCGGCTGCGACGCGCCGATGGAGCTTCTGGTGCACGGCAAGATGCCGCTGGGAGTCTCGGACTACTGCTTCCTGCTGGAATACGAGGAGAAGTGGGGCGTCAGGTGCCCGGACCTCTGCCAGAAGGAGCTATTCCTCAAGCAGGGCGACTGGGCGATGAAGTCGGTCGGCAAGGGGATCCTGAGCGGCAAGGACGTGTGCATGCTGGAGCACCTGCCGCGCCTCCTGGCCGACGGCCACCGGTGCTTCCGGATCGAGGCCGTCTCGGAGAGCCCCGCCTACCGGCGCGAGGTCGCGGCGGTCTACCGCGCGGCGCTCTCTCGCGCCGCCGGCGGCGACGGCGCTCTGGACGACGGCTGGTGGGAGACCCTCCGGCGCCACGCGAGGATCGGTCTGTGCAACGGGTTCTACTTCGGCAGGAGCGGAATGGAGTATGCCGGGCTGCGGCCCGACTCGATGGGATCCCTCCTCACGATCTCGCGTGTGGAATCGTAGGCGGGGCCAGGAAGGCGGAGACATGGTTGAGCTCCTCGCGCCGGCGGGCAATCTTGCGATGGTCGAGGGGGCCGTCCGAAGCGGCGCGAACGCCGTCTACGTGGGGCCCCGGGGGTGGAGCCGGCGTCGCGACCAGTACGAGATGTCCGACGAGGACGTGCGCGCCTCGATCGGGATCGCCCACGCGGGCGGCGCCAAACTGCGGGTGGCGTTCAACACGAACATGCAGTCCCATGAGATCGCTCCCATGCTCGCGAAGATGGAGCGTTTCGTTTCCTGGGGCGTGGACGGCGCGATCATGACGGACGTCGGCGCGATCGCGGAGGTGCACCGGCGCTTCCCGCAGCTGACCATCCACGCCTCGATCGGGGCCAACATCCTGAACGACGAGGACGTGCGCTTCTACCGCTCGATCGGCGTCTCGCAGGTCGTGGCGGACACGAAGCTGACCTTGAAGGAGCTGGCTTCCCGCAGGGAACAGATCGACGTCGGCATCGAGATCCTGATCCACGCCAACAAGTGCTACACCTATCTCGGGAAGTGCTGGATGTCTCCGTATCATCGGCTCGAGCGCACCGAGGACCCGTTCGGCAAGGACCTCTTCAAGGGCAGCCCGAACCGCGGCGGCCTGGACTATCGCGTCTGCCTGGAGTCCTGGGAGCTCTACAGCGGAGACGAGCTGTGGGAGAAGAGCGTGGCCCTGAAGAACGACGCCTTCTTCCTCCTGCCGGACATCCCGCGCCTGATCGATCTGGGGGTGGATTGCCTGAAGGTGCAGGGGCGCGAGTATCCCGTGCCGCTCGTCGAGCGCATGGTCCGGTTCTACCGGGACTTGATCGACGCCTATCTCGCCGCTCCCGGGGACGAGCCGTTCGACCTGTCGCCCTGGCAGTCGCGCCTCTTCTCGATCCAGACGGAGCGGGACGCGGCGCGGTCCGACGGGACCCGGCGTCTGCTCGACGAGGCGCGGCAGCCGGTGGCGCCGGTCGCCTAGCCGGCCGGGAACCCCGTGGATCCTGCGCGATTCGCTCTGCGGCCGGGCACGTGCCCGGGCCCGGTCCGCTCCGGTCTTCGCGCTTGGCGCCGGCCGTTTGAGTGATTCCCGGCGTACGTCCGGCTCGAAGCGATGAATCGTCGTTGGCACCGGGCATTGGCCGCAGCGCTGGCGTTCGGGCTCTTCACGGCGTCGGCCTCCCCGCAGGAACGGTCCGCGGCGGAGCTGCGAATCGGGGAGATCGACTCCTTGAGCGGCGTCCTGGCGGCTCAGGGAACCGCGGTGCACGAAGGGGTCGTCTACGCGGTGGAGGAAGTCAATGCCCGGGGCGGGATCCAGGGGCGGCGCGTGAAGCTCGTCACGAGGGACGACGGCGGCCGGCCGGACGAGGCGGCGACCGCGGCGTTGGATCTGGCCGCGCGCGAGCGGGTCAGCGCCCTGGTAGGGGGGTACGTCGACAGCATCGTCGGTCCGGTGGCGCAGGTGGCGCGTCGGGAGCGCATCCCGTATGTCGCGGCCTCCTCGCTCGATCAGCGGCTCACGCGGCGCGGGAACGCCTACTTCTTCCGGATCAGCCGGCTCGAGCCGTTCGTGGAGGCGACGACGACCGTTCCCCTCGAGCTCTGGGCGGTCGAGCGGGTGGCGATCCTTTTCTCGAGCACGCCCGGAGCCACACAGCTCGCGCGGCTCCAGAAGCAACGGCTCGAGGCCCGCGGCGTGCGGGTCAGCGCCTTCGAAAGCTTTCAGACGGGAACGCCCGATTTCCTCCCTCTCCTCGCCCGCCTGAAATCGACCGGGGCGCAGCTGCTTCTCATGGACGGGTTCTTCGCGGACAACCTCGTTCTCCTCCGGCAGGCCCACGGGCAAACCGGCCCGCCGCTGCCGGTCGTCGGCGCCTTCGGAATGGAGTTCCCCGACCTCATCCGGCAGCTCGGCCCGCTCGCGGAGGGAGCGATGGGAGCGGTCGTCTGGGAGCCCGGCATCTCGCTTTCCGGGGATCGGGAGGGGGGGCGCGCGTACGAGACCGGATTCGCCAGGCAGTTCCAACATCCCCCCGCGCCCCTCAGCATGTATGGCTACACGGCGGCCCGCGCGGTCCTGGCGGCGCTCGAGAAGGCGTTCCGGCCTCCCGCCCCGCCCGCCCGAGACGCGATCCGCGACGTGCTCGCCGAAACGGACCTGGAGCTTCCGCTCGAGCGGCTGCAGTTTGACGAGCACGGAGACCCGCTCCATTACCGGGTCGGCATCTTCCAGATCCAGGGCGGACGGCACGTCCTCCTCTATCCCCGCGACCGGGCCACCGGAACGGTGACCCGGCGCAAGCCGTGAGCGACAAGGCCGCCTCGAGTGGCCCGACGGGATCGGACGGCGAAGGAGAACGATGGCTCGCGAAATGAGACGCCCGGTCGCATCGGGAAAGCGCGTCCGGTCTGCCCGGAAGATTCGGGACGCTCGTGTCGAGATCGACGCGATCGACCGCGCGATCGTCCGGCAACTCGCGCGCCGTGCGAGGGTCGTCGCGCAGATTTCCCGGATCCGGGGCGCGGCGAGGAGGGACCCGAAACGGGAGCGAGAAGTCGTCCGGAACGCGGTTCGACTCCATCGGCGAACGGCCCGGGAGTCCGGCGTGGGATACCCGGATCGTGCCGTCGGGGAAGTCTTCCGGGTCCTGCTCGAGGCCGGAGGGGCGGTCCAGGCCGAGGCGACATCCGGGCGCTCCCGGCGGCCGCGGCGAGCGGGAGAGGGCCGCGGCCGCGCGTCCCCGAAGAGGCGGCGCAAGCAGAAGGAATCGTAGCCGCCAGGCGAGGCCGGTCTTACAATGAAGGAGCGTGAAGAACCTCGAGTCGGTCTTCGACGCGCCCGCGCTTGCGAAACTCGACCGCTGGCGTAAGGCGCGCGCCCTCTTTCTGCGCCCCGACACCGTCCAGGCCGAGCGCGCCCTCGCCGAGGCGCTCGAGAAGCGATGGCTGCGCGCCCAGGTCTACGGGCGCGCGCGGCGCGTCCTCGTCGACCGCATCCCGGCCCTTCTGCTCGACCTGGCGGAGAAGCTCGGGCCGGTCGCCGAGCAGGTTCGGGCTTCGCCGGAAGACCTGAACCAGACCAAGTGGGATGCCGTCGGCAATCTGATGCCGATCAAGCTCGCGTGCCGGCAGGTGCGCGCCCTCTGGCTGCTCGATGTGCTGCGGTCCGGGAGCCTCTTCGTCGAGTTCCAGCCCATCTTCGATCTGCGCGGCGGCGAGCCGCTCGGTTTCGAAGGATTGCTTCGGGCGCAGTCTCCCGACGGCACGCGGCACCTTGCCGCCGAGGTGTTCCCCGCCGCGGTGGTTCTCGGCATCGATCTCGCCTTCGAGCGCCTCTCGTGGATGGTCGTTCTCGAGGCGGCGCAGCGACTGCCGGGCGACACGATGCTCTTCCTGAACGTGAACCCGCAGCTGCTCCTCGACACCGCCTCCTCGCTCGCGCGCCTGGGGGAGGAGGCGGAGAGAATGGAGTTCCCCTACGCGCGCCTCGCCCTCGATCTGGTCGAGATCGAGCGGATCGAGTCCCTCGAGCGGCTGCAGCAAGCGCTCGCCGTGCCCCACGACCTCGGCGTGTCGATCGCGCTGGACAACGTCACGTCGGGCTACGGCACGCTCAAGTACTGCTCGGGCCTGGCCCCCCGCTGGATCAAGGTGGACAGCGAGATCACGCACCACGTCGGGGGCGACCCGCAGCGGCGCTCGATCCTGCGGATGCTGGCGCAAGTCGCCCGCGAGGCCCGGGTGGGCCTGATCGCCGAGGGCATCGAGGACGGCCGGGACCTGGACGTCTGCGTCGAGGAGGGCGTCTTCGCGGCCCAGGGCTATTTCCTGGCGCGGCCCGCGGCCGAGCCGGCGCAGCCCTCCGAGGACTTCCGGAACTGGCTCGCGGCGCGCAGCCGCGCGGCCGAGCCCGACTTGCCGACGGCGCCGGCGGCCAAAGCCGCCGAGCCGGCCGACGACTTATAGCAAGCGTTCCCTCGGCATGGCCCCGCCGGAGACCCCGCTCGAGTCGGTGCGCCTGGACGTGTGGCTGGACGTGGCCTGCGTGTTTCCGACCCGCTCCCGGGCGAAGCTCGCCTGCGAGGCGGGCAAGGTCGACGTCAACGGCGAGCGCGGGAAGGCGCACCGCGCCATTCGGGTGGGAGACCGGCTGGCGGTGACGGTCGGCGAAGGGCTCCGGCGGGAGCTCGTCGTGCGGGGTCTGGCGGAGCGCTCCATTCGGCGCAAGGAAGCGCGCGCGCTCTACGAGGATCGCACGCCGGCCCCTTCGCCCGAGGTCCTGGAGGCCCGGCGCCTGGACCGGATGCTGGCGCCCCGAAGGTCCGCGGGCCGCCCGGACCGCAACGAGCGGCGCGCGCGGAGGCGCCGCAAGGGCTGGTGAGAGACGGTAGACTTCCCGAGATGACCATCGAGGTGCTGTGCCCCTGCTGCAACGCGCGGCTCAAGATCGACACGGATCTGAAGGCCGTGATCGATCACGAGGCGCCCAAGACGCCGCGCAAGTTCGCCTCGGTCGACGACGCCGTCGGCGCGCTCAAGACGCACGACGAAGAGCGCGAGAAGAAGTTCGCGGCTTCCATCGAGGCGGAGAAGACGAAGAAGGACGTCCTCAACCGGAAGTTCGAGGAGCTCTTCGAGAAGGCGAAAGGGGATTCGTCCAAGCCGGTGCGAGACATCGATCTCGACTAGCGGGCCGTCGGGCGTGAACGTCGCCGTCTTCGGCTCGAGCCTGCCGCGCGAGGGAGAGCCCGCCTACGAGGTCGCTCGGGAGCTCGGCCGCGAGGTCGCGCGGCGAAGGGCGGCGGTTCTCTGCGGGGGATACGGCGGCGTGATGGAGGCGGCCTGCCGCGGCGCCGCCGAAGCGGGAGGCGAGTCGGTCGGGGTCCTCCTGGCCGGCCGCGGAGAGCCCAACCGATGGGCCTCGCGGATGCTCGTGGAAACGGATCTGTCGCGGCGTCTCGCCCGCCTGCGCGACCTGGCGGGCGCCTGGATCTTCCTGCCCCGCGGCCTCGGCACGATGCTGGAGCTCGTGTGGATCTCCGAGTCCCTCGTCAAGGGGCTCGTGGCGCCGCGTCCCGTCGTGCTCCTGGGCGACTTCTGGCGACCGACCCTCGAGAAGGCCCTGGCGGAGGCCTCCTCGTCCGAGGGCGCGAAGACTCTGCGTCAGTGCATCCGCGAAGCCGACAGTCCCGCCGAGGCGGTCGGCGCGGCGCTGCGAGGCGTCCCGGCGGCGTCGGCTCCGTGAAGGCGCGCTTCCCTCTTCCCGGGGGGCGAGGCGTCCGCGGCGACGCGAAGGGTGGATGGCCCTCCGGGATGGGCGGGCGCTCGAGACGACGTTTTCTCCTGCCGATCCTGCTGGCGGGCTTTCTGCCCAGCTCCGCCTCGGCCTGGCTCTACGAGGAGCATCGGGCCATCACGGCGTTGGGAATCCAGAGGCTCGACCCCGACAAGCAGATGGCTCTGGCCAGGCTCTGGAGCGGGGCTCGGGAGGGGTTCCCGTCGCGCCTCTGCGCCGAACCCACGGCCGGAAACCAGGGGGAAAAGCCGGCCTGCCTCGATCTGGCGGCCTGGCCCGCGATCTCGGGCGACCATTCCTGCACGCCGCAGGAATTGCTTCGCACCGTTCTCGAGAGCGACTGGATCCTGCGCGTGGCGGGCATCGCCGCCCGGACGCAGGGGAAGATCGATCGGGCTCGCAACGAAGCCGAGAGGCGCAACGCGCAGGCGGCCGCAGACCTCGGCATGGAGACGGCGGATCGCGACTACTCGACCCGCGCCGGCTCGAACAACGCCCACTTCCTGCTGCCGCGCTCGGGCGCGCGCGAGCCGGCCCAGTACGCCGCCGAGGCGCTCGGACCCGATGCCGAGATCAACGCGGCCGCGATCTACGTGCTGTATCACATGGCGGCGCTCCGGCGCGGCGCCCGGCTGGGGGAGGGGCCGCAGTCGCCGCAGCAGCGTGCGGGCGCGGCGCGTGAGGTCCTGGCGCTCGAGTCCTTCGCCCTGCACTTCCTGGAGGACTCCTTCGCGTCCGGACACATTGCGGGCTCCTGGGGCAAC
The DNA here is from genome assembly GCA_050257975.1 of Acidobacteriota bacterium. Lineage (GTDB taxonomy): Bacteria > Acidobacteriota > Thermoanaerobaculia > UBA5066 > Gp7-AA6 > DATBFU01. The sequence goes on along the minus strand of JBLMXY010000071.1, from coordinate 15,845 downwards.
GCCGCCGAGCGGAAGGGAACGCACGACTACTACAACGAGCACGGCCTCGACACCGAGAATTGGCTCAACGAGGAGATGCTCCTCTTCGGTGACGGGCATCTGCGGCCGGAGGACGCGGAGCGCGCCGGCAGGGCGGTCGGGAGGAGCCTGGCGGAGTTGCTCGACGCGCTCGCACCGGGCTCGCAAGCCAACCGGGACGGCCGAAACGTTCCCGTGCCGGCCGAGGCGGTGGAGGGCGCCTTCGACGTCTGCAAGTCCGGACGGATGCCGGACTGGAAGCTGCCGCCGGGGCTGTCGCCGTATCTCGAGCGGGTCCTGCGGCTTGCGCCTGTTCCCTTCCGGGGACCGGGCTATGGCTCGCTGCCGCGATCCCGGGCGGAAATTGGCCCCTTCATCGGCCTGGCGAGCGGCGTCGCGGTTGCGGGCTCGGGCGGGGGATTCACGCCCGGGCGATCCGGCGGCGTGCAGGGGGTCCTCGACGTCGGGCTGCGCTTGGGTCTGGGGTTGGACGCCCTGCTCGGCGACGCGGGAGACGGCCTCGTCTTCGTCCAGGGAGGGGTCTCGAGCCAAACGCGCTCGACCGCCGGCTGCGACCCGGACTGTCCGGCCGATCCGCTGCTCCAGCAATTCGTGCCCGTCGTGCCCGCCCGCACGGGCTGGAGCTTCCGCCTTCGCCTGCCGTTCTGGCTGATTCCGGGCGACCTGCTGCTTGCGACACCGGTGCTCGCCTTCGCGGATCCGGAAACGTTGAAGAAGATGGGGATCCGGGCCGCCGACGGAGGGCTCATCCCGTGGCAGCGAAGGATCGCGACGCCGATCGGCCCCGTTCAGTTCGTGGCGGGTCGCGAGGTGAGCGCGACCCTCTTCGGCTACTCCGAAAAAGACGCCTACCTCGCCGTCTCGAACACCCCCGAAGGCCGCGTGGTCGAGCCGATCGGCATTCAGTCGATCCAGTGGGAGTTCCCGATCCTGGAGTACCGCCCGTTTCGCGAGTACGGGATGCGATACGGGTTCGCGACGTTCCTCCAGCTGGGCGGCGGCGTGGACCGGCCGGTGCAGGCGGTCGTGATCGGCCGCCCGGACGCGATCCCGCCTCCCCTTCAGACGCGCTACTACGGGTTCATCCGGATCTTCTTCGACGGGCGCCGCTATTTTTGAGGCGGCCCCTTGGGGGCGAGGCTCCGATAGCCCATCTCGCGCAGGAGGGCGATGCGCCGGGCAATCGGCGGGTGCGTCGCAAAGAGGTTCGCCCACCCGCCTTCGCGCTCGTTCAGAGCGCGGCCGCGCGGGTCGGCGATGCAGAGGTGCGCGACGCCCTGCTTGATGGAGGGCGTCGGCGCGACCGCGGCGTCGATCTTCTCGAGCGCCGAGGCGAGCGCGAGGGGATTGCGGGTCAGCTCCGCGCCGGAAGCGTCCGCCAGGTACTCGCGCTCCCGCGAGACGGCCATCGCGACGAGCCGCGCGATCAGGGGAGCGAGAAGGATCGAGAGAAGCCAGAGCGCCAGGAGGATGACTCCGAGAAGCCCGCCTCCACCCCCCTCCCGGTCGCGGCCCGATCGGCGCCCGCCGCGCCACCAGAAGCCTCGCCGGGCCCAGTCGGAGAGCAGCAGGATCGCGCCGGCGAGCGCGGCCACGACCGTCATGAGGCGGATGTCGTAGTTGCGCACGTGGGACATCTCGTGCGCCACGACACCCTGGAGCTCCTCGCGGTTCAACTTTTCGAGGATTCCCCGGGTCACGGCGAGGGAGGCCTTCTCCGGGCCCGGGCCGGTCGCGAAGGCGTTCGGGTCGCCGTCGGGAATGAGAAAGACCCGCGGCTTCGGCAGGCCGCCCGCGATCGCCATCTCTTCGACGACGTTGTCCAGCTCCCTCTGGCGCGGGTCGGCGAGATCGAGCGGCCGCGCGCTCGACGACTCCAGGACCGCCTGGTCGCCTCCGTGGAGGGACCACCAGGCCGAGAGGCCGCCGAAGGCGAGCGCGCCCAGAGCGCAGATCGGCATCCCCGGCGATCCGCCGACGTCGTAGAGGAAGGCGTCCGCGCCGAGGCCGAGCACGACGAGCAGGAGGACGAACACCGCGAGGAACAGCCTCGTGCGGGCCAGATTTCGGCGCTGCTGGTCGTAGAGGTTGAGAGGGACCATGGACGGCGTCCGGTGATCGGTTTCCGGTGTCCGGGCCGGAAACCGGACACCGGGCACCGAGGACCGGCTACTGCGGCCGAACGCTCAGATCCACCTTCGGCACTTCCCGCTCGGCCGCGTCCCGGATCTCGTAGAGCTCGACCGGCTGAAACTTGAAGGTCTGCGCGATGAAGCTGTCCGGGAAGATCTGCTGGGCCGTGTTGAAGCGCGTGGCGATGTCGTTGTAGAACTGCCGCGCGAACCCGATCTTGTTCTCGGTCGAGGAAAGCTCCTCCATCAGGGCACGCACGCTCTCGTTGGCCTTCAGGGTCGGATAGTTCTCCGCCAGGGCGAAGAGGCGCGAGAGGGTCTGCGTGAGCTGGTTCTCCTTTTCCGCGGTGTCCGCGACGCCGCGGGCCGCCACGGCGGTGTTGCGCGCCGCGATCACCTTTTCGAGCGTGTCCTGCTCGAATTGCATCTCGCCCTTGACCGACGCGATGAGGTTGGGAATCAGATCGTGCCGGCGCTTCAGTTGCACGTCGATCTGTTTCCAGGCGTTGGCGACCTGGTTCTTGAGCGAGACCAGGTTGTTGTAGCGCCAGATCGCCCAGATCGCGCCGAAGATCGCGATGACGATCAGCAGGAACAGGCATCCGCCGATGAAGCCCATGTCGCGCTAGTCCCTCCTACCCCTTACGAAGGGCGTCTCTCAAGGTTCAAGTTCGGCACTTAAGTGCCGAGTCCTCGGTCCTCAGTCATCAGTTTTCGGTACGAATCGAGAACTGAAGACCGAGAACTGACAACTGACAACTAGGCATTCAGCCCCTGCCGCAGTTCTCTCGCCAGGATCTCGACGGCCGAGCGCGTGCCGCCGGTCATCTTTTCCTTCCAGACCGTCTCGGTCTCGAAGCGCCGGTCGCCAATCGACTCGGCCCACGGGCGAAGCGCCGCGTCGAGCTCGCTCGCCGACCAGACGTCGCCGCCGCGGCTTCGGATCATCGCGATCACGTAGGGCACGGTCCGAATGAAGGCGCGCAGCGCCGTCGAGCTCTTGATCGAGTACTTGCGCCCGGCGAAGGCGGCGGGAAAGGCCTTTCCGGCGGCCTTGAAGTAATTCAGGAAGAAGCGGCGGGCGTTTTCCCGGAACTCGCGGGCGATCCGGCCGCCCGCGGCGTCCATGGCCGCGAAGACGTCGCGCAGCTCGTCGGCGAGCGAGGCCTGGGTGACGCTTCCCTTGCCGATCCCCAGGACCTTGATCTGGCCGCGCAGGGGCGACGCCTCCTCCTCGTTCAGGGCGCGGATGATGTCGTGGGCCGCGGCGAGGTTGTCATCGCGGTAGAGGCGGCGGCCCGAGAGCGAGATCAGGTGGGAGGGGTTCAGCTTCGTGTGCTTGCTGTTGATCGTGACGAAGAGCTCGACCACCTGATCGGCGGTCAGGTTGTCGAACACGACCGCCGGCACCTGGAAGTCCTTCAGGTTGTGCTTCTCGGCCAGCTGGTGCAGGGCGAGCAGCCGGTGCTGGCCGTCCAGGGCCCGGAGGATCCCGGACTCCTCGGGCAGCTTGAGCGATCCCGCGTCCGACCGCCCGCTGGAAGGGGAAAACTCCAGCCGCCGCTCGGAGACCAGCAGCACGCTGCCCGGAATTGCCGGCAGGGTGCCGGAGTCGGCGCACTGCAGGTAGTAGGAGACCAGCTCCTCGATCTTCCTCTGGATGATCGGCCGCTGAAAGGCGTGCTCGGAGGCGGAGATCTTGCGCTCGAGAAACTCCCAGTTGACGCGCCCCGTCTTTCCCCTGGCGCGATGGCCGCGGGTCGTCTGGGTCTCGGGGCCGAAGGAGAGCACTTCGAACCCGACCAGGGTCTGCAGATCGGCCCCCGAGAGGAGGGCCTCGTAAAAGCGGACGCCGAATTGGTTCAGCCGCAGGGAGGGAACAGAGAGCATCCTGACCCCCTCAATGTCGCGGGGATTATATGAAAGGGCGAAAAGGCCCTTTTCGGGGGGCTTTGGGGCCGTCTACGGCGGCGTGACCGCCCGCCAGTCGGGGGCGCCGGCCATCTTGTCGTGCATTTGCGAGGCGCCGGCGAGGATTCCCTTCAGCTCGGCGGTCAGCACCCGCTCGAGCTCCGGCAGGGAGCCGGCGTCGGCCAGGGGCACGGAGCACTCGATCTGGCTCTGTCCCAGGGAAGCGAAGAAAGGGGAGGGACGGCGGGTCCAGTCGGCATCGTTGCGGCGATGCTTGATCATCAGGAAGGCCGCAAGCCGGCGCTCGTCCCAGGGGTCCACGAGCATCCAGCGGAAGTTCGCGCGAGCTCCCTTGTGCTGCACTTCCGGCTTCTCGCTCGCCAGCGCGATCGACATGCGTTTCGTTTAAAGATAGCATCCGCGTCAAAACGAAGTCGACCGTGAAGTCCGCTTGCGTGACGGCTCTGGCTCTCTGTCTGGGCTCCCTCCGGCTGGCGGCGGCCCCGGGCGAAAGGGTCTATTCCTCCCATCTCATGGTCGACCAGGAGGTCACGGTCGCCGCCCGGATCACCGGCATCGTCCAGGAGATCCTCGTCGACCGCGGATCGGTGGTCGCCAGGAACCAGCCGATCGCGCGGCTCGACTCGCGGGAGCTCGAGCAGGACGAGCACGAGGCGAAGGACCAGATGGAGCTTTCGCGCGTCGAGTTCGAGCGGGCCAAGTCGCTCTCGGCGAGCAAGGTCCTGAGCGCCGCGGACCTCGACGTGAAGAACGCGCAGTACCGGGTCGCCGTGGCGCGCTGGGAGAAGGCGAAGACGCTGCTCGACTACACCGTGATCCGCGCCCCTTTCGCCGGTGTCGTGACCGAGAAGTACGCCCGCATCGGCCAGAAGGTGATCGAGGATCGAAACGAGCCGCTCTTCAAGATCACGGCCTCCGAGCCGCTTCTGGCCCGCGTCTACCTGCCGGAAGAGGAGCTGCTTTCGGTTCGCCGGGGCGACCCGGTCGACGTGACCCTGGATCGCTTTCCCAAAGCGCGCGCGACCGGCGTGGTTCAGTTCATCAGCCCGACGGTCGACGCGGCGAGCGGCTCCTTTCAGGTCATCGTTCACGTCCGGAGAGACGCCTCCCAGCCCGAGCTGCGCCCGGGGGTGGCCGTCAAGATCCGGTTCCGGAGCGCCAGGCGCTGAGGGGGCCGAGACCATGCCCGACCGGCGCCCCCGCTCCTCGCGGAAGCTGCGCAACACGATCGACCGGGTCCTGATCCACGACATCAAGAACATGGGGTTCCGGCTCGAGATGCTCCGGTCCAACCTCGACGAGCACTACGGAGAGCCGGAGTTCAAGCGGTCCGTCCAGGAGCTGCTGGCTTCCACCGTCGAGCGGCTCGACCGCATCGTGGGGAGATGGTCGGCGCACGAGGACGCCGTCCTGATCAAGGTCGCGCTCGAAATCAACGACCTCGTGCGCGAGGTCGCGGCCGCGCCCGCGCGGCGCGGGGGCCGCGATGCCCGCTCCGGAGGAAAGCTCGGGACGCTCTCCCTGGCGCTGGGAGAGGTCCCGCCCGTCTGGGGGGACCCCTACTATCTTCGCGACGCGCTGGCGAGCCTGGTCGACAACGCCCTGGAGGCGGCGGGAGAGACCGGCAGGGTTCTCGTGCGCAGCTTTGCCAGCGGAAAGGGCGCCCGCCACCGGGTGAACATCGAGATCATCGACAATGGCCCCGGAATGTCGCAAGACTTCGTGCGGGACCGCCTCTTCGAGCCCTTTCAGACGACCAAGCCGGACGGCGTCGGCCTCGGCGTTTTCACCGCGAGCCAGATCGTCCGCCACCACCGCGGAAGGATCGGCGTCCGCAGCGGACCGGGCGAAGGCACCGTGATTCGGGTTTCCTTTCCCGCGGCCCGGCCGGAGCCGTGACGGAAGGGGAGGGCGATCTCGGGCGGATCCTGATCGTCGAGGACGACGCGTTCCTGCTGGAACAGCTGACCTGGGCGCTCAAGGGCAGGTTCGCGGTCTCTTCCGCCCGGGACGCGACCGAGGGGCGCGCCCGGCTCGACGCCGGAGCCGACGTCTACCTCTTCGACCTGCGGCTGCCCCCCTCGCGAACCGTCGAGGAGGGCTTCGGCCTGCTTCGGGAGGCGCGGCGGAGGGACCCGGACGCGACGGTCGTCGTCATGTCCGGGGAGAGCGATCGGCGCGAGGCGCTTCGCGCGATCGAGCTCGGGGCGTTCGACTTCTTCCGCAAGCCGGTCGACGCGGCCGAGCTGCAGGTGATCCTCGGGCGCGCGCTCGAGCGGCGCCGGCTGCTCGCCGAGAACCGGGCGCTGCGCCTGCAGGCCGGGACCCCCGGCCCCTTCGACCGCCTCGTGGGCCAGAGCGCCCCGATGCGCCGGCTTTTCGAGGACATCCGCCGCGTCGCGCCGTCGGATGCGACCGTGCTGATCGTCGGAGAGAGCGGAACGGGAAAGGAGCTCGTCGCCCACGCGATCCACGAGGGCAGCCCGCGGGCGAACCGCCCGTTCGTCGCGGTCAACGCCGCGGCGCTGCCCGAGTCGCTGGCGGAGTCGGAGCTGTTCGGGCACGAGAAGGGGGCATTCACGGGCGCCGTGTCCTCCCGGCCGGGGCGGTTCGAGCTCGCGAGCGGCGGAACGCTCTTCCTCGACGAGATCGGAACGCTCTCTCTGGCCCTGCAGGCCAAGCTCTTGCGGGCGATCGAATCCCGGGAGATCGAGCGCGTGGGCGGCCGCCGCGCCATTGCGATCGACCTGCGGCTGATTTCGGCGACGAACGAGGATCTGGAGGCTCGGGCCGCGCAGGGCAGTTTCCGCGAAGACCTCCTCTACCGGATCAACACGATTCCGCTGCGGATTCCCCCGCTTCGCGAGAGGCTGGAGGATCTCGCGCCGCTGTGCGATCACTTCCTGGCCAAGTTCGCCGACCGCCACGGCCGGCCCGGCCGCCGCCTCTCCGCCGGCGTCCTCGACCGGTTCCGCGAGCACGCCTGGAGGGGCAACGTCCGCGAGCTCGAGCACGTGATCGAGATGCTGGTTCTCTTCTCCGACCGCGAGGAGATCGGCGAGGAGGACCTTCCCCGGGCCTTGCGCGGCAGGGCGACCGGGGCGGTCGGCCCGCAGGCTGGTGTTTCCTTCGAGAAGGCGGTCGAGGACTTCGAGCGGCGGCTCCTGACGGATGCGATCGGGCAGGCCGGCGGCGTCAAGGCGGAGGCGGCGCGCCGTCTCGGACTCGACCCGAACCAGATCAAGTATCTCTGCCGGAAGTACGGGATCTAGCGGGATTGGGCCGGATCAGAGGTGAATAATTCATCCAAACGGTTAAAAATTTCTTATCTTGACCGTCCGATCAAGATTGTCCCCATTCGCCAAGTCTCGACAGCTAAGTTGTTTACGGAACCCGACAGGTGCCACCCAACTGGCCCGTGGCTTGCGATGGAGCCAATCAACAATAAAGGAGGGTGACCATGGGTAACGAAGTGAGGATCAAGCTGACCGACGAGCAGAAGGCCAAGATCAAGGAAGCCACGGGCAAGGACATGGGCGAGATTCGGGTCGGGAGCCTCGGCGACAATCCGGCGGTTTCGGCGAAGTCGGCTGCCCCGCACGCCTCGGCGCGCACCATCAACGCGGCGAGGAGCATGCAGGCCGCCCGCAACGTCCAGGCCGCGAGGAACGTGCAGGCCGCCCGCAACGTCCAGGCCGCCAAGAGCATCTCGCCGCGCGCCTCGACCAAGGCCGTCTCGCCCCGCGCCTCGACCAAGGCCGTGTCGCCGCGCGCCTCGACCAAGAGCATCTCGCCGCGCGCCTCGACCAAGAGCATCTCGCCCCGCGCCTCGACGCGCAACTCCACGTAGCTTCGGAAGGCCGTTCGATCGAGCGCCCCGCGAGAGCGGGGCGCTTTTCTTTTACCAGACCACGGTCTGGAGCCAGCGACGAAAGACGCGCCACACGTTGGAAAGGGGAGAGGCGCGCCGCCCGTAGATCTTCGATTTGCCGGCCATCCCCGGCCGAAGCGTGCCGTCTGCGTTGTCGAACTCGGCCCGCGCCACGAAGCGCTCCGGCCGGGCCCCCGGCGCGGAGGGGTCGGCGGCGGAAGTCGGCGTCGCGGGCTGCGCCAGCGTCGCGGCGGACACGGAGACGATTCGCCCGTGGGCGGGACGCAGGGGGCGGCCCGGAAGCATCGCCGACACGGGCTCGCCCTGCGCGATCTCGTCGAGCCGCCGCTCGGTGAAATCCAGATCCGCCAGGAGCTTGCGGCAGTCTCCCACCTGGACCAGAGGCGTGCCGACGACGACGAGCCGCCCCTCGAGATCCTGGAGCCTCCTCGTCAGGACCGTGCCGGCGATGGGGCTGCGGACCAGCAGCTGCTCCCGGCGCGCTGCGTCGCTCGCGAGAGCGGAGTCGACCGAAGCGCCGCGGCGCTGCGCCACGTAGACGTCCGCGGCGTCGCTTCCGCCGCGCGCGCGGCTCTCCTGCTTCTCGAGGCGCCCTCGCTCGGCCCGAAGCTCGAGGGCCTCCGCCTGCGCCGCCGGGCTCGACAGGCGCAGGAGCGGCTGACCGGGCGCGACGGCGTCTCCCTCTCCCGCCAGGACCTCGGCCACGACGGCATCTTCCGGCGCCTCCAGGTGGACCTCGGTCGCGGGCCGAAGGACGATTTCGGTGCGAATCTTTCGATGCGTCCAGGGCACGAGCAGCAGGGCGGCCAAGGCCGCCGCGGCGGCGAGCAGGGGCTTTCGGCTTCTGGAGGACATGATCAGGTCCCTCTTGTCGAGATAGAAGAGGCGGGCGGTCCGCGTCACCAGCCGGACCCGCTTGCGGAAGAGCCGCAACAGCGTCAGGACCAGGAGCAATCCGGCCAGATTCGGAAAGTACTTCGAGTAGAAGTTGTAGAAGAGACCCCCGATGAAGGCCATCACGACGCCGACGTAGGCGAGCGCCAGCGGCCCGAAGATCCAGTAGATCCGGCGTTTGCGGCGCGACGCCTCGGGGATCTCGACCGGCAGCCGCAGCACGTGCTTCTGAAACCGCGCGCCCAAATACTGCAGCGACTCCTCGCGCAGCTCGGGGATCTCGAGCAGGCTCGAGAGCGCGTAGTAGCCGTCGATCTTGATCAGCGGGTTGATGTTGAAGAAGACGGTGGAGATGCCGGTGAAGAGCATCGTCTTGTAGGCGAAGTCGTGAAGGAAGCTGTCGGGATACGAGATCACCCACAGGAAGGTCGCGGCGGCGCAGAGGAAGCCTTCGACGTAGATCCCGGCCGTCGTGACCCACAGGCGCTGCCACTTGCTCTCGAAGAGCAGCGAGTCGGTCGTGTCGCAGTAGAACGCCGGCGTGAAGTACAGCAGCGCGATGCCGATGTCGTGGACCTCTCCGCCGTACATCTTGGTCGTGTAGGCATGCGCGAACTCGTGGATGCAGCCGATGATCGAGAGCAGGAGGAAAAACTGGACGGCGTCGAGCAGCGGCTTGGAGAGGAACGCGTACAGCTCCATCGTCCCCGCCCAGATCGGCTGCCAGTGCGAGACGAAGATGCCCACGGTCCAGATCGCCGCGATGGCCCAGACGGCGGCGACCGGGGGAGTCCAGATCCAGCGCACGTACCGCACCGTGCGGTTGAGGAAGCGGTCGGGGTCGAGCACGTGAAAGGGGATGAAGAAGATGTTGCGCCCCTCGGCCTTCTCCTCGGCGGCCCTCTGGCGCGCGGTCTTCGCCTTGGCGAGCAGGGCGAGGTTGCGCTCGGCGACGCCCTGCTCGATCAGGTCGATCTTTCGGAGCATCTCCTCGAAGTCGAGGATCAGCGAATAGGCGATCTGGTCCCGCGGGAACTGGCGGCGATACTCCTCGTGGATCTCGGTTCGCGTGCGCGTCCCGTCGAAGAGCTGGATCAGTCCCCACTCGGCGTCCTGGAAGTTGTAGTACTTGACCGTTTCGGGGTTCTTGACCACCCAGGTGACCTCGCCCATCTGAACGACGCGCCGGATGACGAGGTCCCTCCGGAGGGCCGGGCGATCGCCGGCGGCGCCGTGACGTTCCGCCAGCGCGGCGGCGGTGTCTCCCGTGCGGGCGGCGAGCAGGCGGCCGGTCCGCGGGACGGCGCTCACGGGAGCAGCGGCCAGATCTTGCGCCAGAGGTACCGGACCGGCTTGCGCAGGAGCAGTGTCGCGATCGAGCGCGTTCCGGCCCGGATCTTCCCCGTGCCGAGCATCCCGGTCTTCAGCAGCGCGCCGGGGTTTTCCGCGCGCACTTCGGCGATCAGGAACCGGTCCTCGCCCTGCTCGCGGATCCGTGCGCCGAGGCGCTCGACACGGCCCGGGAAGGTACGGGTGGGATAGGGATTGATCTTGAGCGACACGGGCTGTCCCGGCGCGACGAGCGAGGCGTCGGCCTCGGGCACGGCCACCTCGGCGGTGACGGTGTTGACGTCGGCGACGACGCAGAGCTCCTCGCCCCGGTGGAAGAACTGCCCGACGCGCTCCTCGATCCGGGGCGTCACGATGACTCCGGAGGCCGGCGCCCGCAGTCGGGTGCGGCCCAGCTCCTCCTGCGCCAGGGCGATTCTCGCCTTCAGCTCGTTCCTCCGCGACTGGGCCTCGAACATGGCGCCCGCATCCCCGGACTCGCGGTGGCGCGCGATCTCGCTCTCGGCGATCTCGAGCTGCGAGCGCGCTTCCGCCAGGTTGGCCTGATACGTTTCGTCCCGGAGGGTTGCGACGACGTCGCCCGCGGCGACGCGGTCTCCCTCGTGCTTCTGGACCGAGGCGACGACGCCGTCGACTCCGGCGGTCACCGAGGTCCGGCGGCCCGGCAGGATCCGGGTCGGTCCGGCGATGCGCAGGCGCCACGGAACCAGGAAGAGGACGATCGCCGCGACGGCCAGACCGACCGCCCACGCCGTCCGGCGCGGCCTCGGGATCGCCAGCAGCTTGCGGCGCCTCTCGAGCACCGGCTTCCAGAAGCCGGCAAGCGGAACCTGCTGGTAGAGCTGGGCGTTGCGGACCGCTACCGTTGCCTGGTTGACGAGAATCTGCAGGAGGTCGCGGGTCTCCTCGTCGAAGACGAGCGGCTCCCGGCTCTCGAAGGCCAGGGCGCCGAGCTTGCCCTCCTCGTCGGAGAGCAGGACCCCGTAGAAGGAGCGAAGCCCCGTTTCCTGGAAGACGGCGCGAAACTTCTCTTCCGTCTCCGGGCGGTCGGCGAAGATCCGTCCGTCCTCGGCCTGTGTGACCGAGACGTTCGTGCCGGAGAAGAAGACCCACTGAAGCAGTTCCTCCAGCCGCTTGACCTCGGGCTTCGACCGATCGACCTCGGCGGCGCCGGAGATCGCGCCCAGCCGCATCTTTCCCTTCTCCAGGATCCCGATCGCGCACCGGTCGTAGGTGATCAGGGCGGCCGTCGCGTTGACGATCGTCTGCATCACCTTGTCCAGGTCGAGCGTCGAGGTGATCTCGCGGCTGACGGCGAGCAGCGCGTCGAGCTCCTGGACCTTCTTCTCGGCCTCGTGCTGGCGCGCCGTGCGAAGGGCGCGCACGGCCTGGCGGGCCACGTCCTGCAGGAGCTCCTCGTCTTCGGGGGAAAACTCGGGATGACGCCCGCGCTTGTTGGCGAGCGTGAGGGCGCCGATCGAGGCCTCCTCTTCGACCAGCGGCACGGCCAGCAGCGACCGCATGGCGTACGCGGGGTTCTCGGCCCGGATCGGGTCTCCGTCGGCAATGCGGTTGCGCCGCATGGCCGCCTGGTCCGCCAGCACGTCGCCGACCACGGTCCCCCCGACGGCCGCAGGAGGGTTTTCGACGTCGTAGTTTTCGTTGAGCGCGGAGGCGGCGAGGACCACGTCCTCCCCCTCGAGCAGCCAGAGCGAGGCGACTTCGGCTGTGGCGAAATCCGCGGCTTTCCGCACGATGAGCTCGGTCAGCTCCTTCCATTCGATCGTGGAGCCGAAGGACTTGGAGAGGTCGTAGAGGTTCGTCAGCCGCTCGATCGCGCGCAGCATCCCGACCGTCTTGCGCTCGGAGCGCAGGGCCCGCCCGAGCGCCGGTGTGGCGTCCTCCAGGAAGCCCGAGAGGCGTGCCAGGGCGGCATCGGGATCCTCCTGGCGGCCGAACAGGAGGACCAGGATGGCGACGACCAGTCCCTCGGCCTCGAGCGGAATCGCCACGGCCGCAGTAATCGACTCCGGAAGGCCCCGCAGGAAGGGATCTTCGGAGCCGGAAAAATCGGAGCGGTCGAGGGCGATGGCGCGGCGGTCCCGAACGAGCTCCCAGACCAGGCCGGTCTCGCGAGGCGCGGAACGCCGCAGGAAGCGCTCGGTGCCCTCGCCGTTGGCGCCGATGCAGAGAAAGAGGGGATGGACGGTGTCCGGCGCCCAGAGCAGGGCGCCGTCGGCCTGCGCCACCTCCGCGCTCCAGTGCGCGGCCCACCCCGACGTCTGCGCCAGGTTCTCGCAGAGGGCGAGCTCGGCCAGCGCCGAAAGGGGGCGCTCGGCCTCGAGGCTCTCCGGATTCGTTCCTTCGGGATCGTCCGGCATTCGCCTCTCCTCGCGGTTTGGATTCGAGCGGGCTATCAGGCCGCTGCTAGAAGCTCGAGACCGCCTTCTCCAGGTCCTCGTGGAGCTCGAAAACCGAGTCGAGCTTGGTCATCTCGAGAAGCTTTCGGACCTGGGGCCCCGGGTGAAGCAGCTTCGTCTGCCCCCCCTCCTTCTGGGAGTTGGTCAGGGCTCGCACGAGGGCTCCCAGGCCGGAGCTGTCGAGGAAGCCGACGCCCTGCAGGTCGACGAGGAGGTAGACCTTCCCCTCCTCGAGCAGCCGCGTGACCGTCTTCTTGAAGGTGGACTCCGGATCGCCGATGACGAGGTCGCCGTTGACGGTCAGGATCGTCACCCGCCCATCTTCGCGTGTTGTCAGTTCCATGAAAGCGGCCGCCATTATGTCGAAAAGTCACGCTCGGTCCAAGACCCGTCGCGGCGGGACTCGCGGCTGGCGCCCGGGCCGCCGGCGCTTCTATCATGACGTCCACTTATGCCCGAGCGCGGGGATCCGAGCGGCCGGGAACCGGCGACCGGGGCGGCTGTCGTGAGCCGCCGGCGCCCGACCGGCGTCCTCGGCCGCGACACCACGCTGCCCCCGCGCAGCGACCCCGAGACGCTCCGGCTCCACGAGGACGCCCGCCGGCGGAAGAACTGGAAACGCTGGGGGCCCTATCTGGCCGAGCGGGCGTGGGGAACCGTGCGGGAGGACTACAGCGCCGGAGGCGCCGCCTGGGCCTACTTCCCTCACGACCACGCGCGCTCTCGAGCCTACCGCTGGGGGGAGGACGGCATCGCCGGCCTCTCCGACCGGCATCAGTTCGTCTGCTTCGCGCTCGCCCTCTGGAACGGCCGGGATCCCATCTTGAAGGAGCGCTACTTCGGGCTCTCGGGACCCGAGGGCAACCACGGCGAGGACGTCAAGGAGTACTACTACTACCTCGACTCGACGCCGACGCACTCCTACATGAAGTGCCTCTACAAGTATCCCCAGCAGGACTTCCCCTATGCGCAGCTGGTCGAGGAGAACCGGCGGCGGGGCCGGGACGCGGCCGAATTCGAGCTGATCGACACGGGAATCTTCGACGAAGACCGCTACTTCGACGTCGTGACCGAGTACGCGAAGGCCGCGCCGGACGACATCCTGATCCGGATCAAGGTCTTCAACCGCGGGCCCGAGGCGGCGACGCTCCACGTTCTTCCCACGGTCTGGTACCGCAACGTCTGGTCCTGGGGTTTGGGCGTCCGGCGCCAGCGGCTGTGGGCGGAGAAGGAGTCCGACGGGCGGCGCGCCATCGACCTCGACCAGGAGTACTACGGCCGGCTCCGGCTGCACTTCGAGGGAGAGCCGGAGCTTCTCTTCACCGAGAACGAGACCAACTTCCAGCGCCTGTGGGGCGTCCCGAACGAGTCGCGCTGGGTCAAGGACGCTTTCCACGACTACGTCGTCCACGGCGCCGCCGAGGCCGTCAATCCCGTGCGGCGCGGCTCCAAGGGCGCGGGCCGGTACGTTCTCGCCGTCCCCTCGGGCGGATCCGCTTCCGTGCGGCTCCGGCTGACCAACGACCTCTCGCTTGCCGATCCCTTCGGCGCCGGCTTCGAGGAGACCTTCGCCGCGCGGAAAGCCGAGGCCGACGAGTTCTATTCCGAATTTGCCGCGCCGGGAGTCTCTCCGGACGCCTGGCGGGTGCAGCGGCAGGCGGCGGCCGGGCTGCTCTGGTCCAAGCAGTACTACCATTACGACGTCGCGCGGTGGCTCAAGGGGGACCCGGGGGAGCCGGAGCCGCCGGCCTCGCGGTGGCAGGGGCGGAACCACGAGTGGACGCACCTCTACAACGCCGACGTCGTCTCGATGCCCGACAAGTGGGAGTACCCCTGGTACGCCGCCTGGGACCTGGCCTTCCACTGCGTGACGCTGGCGATCGTGGATCCCGACTTCGCCAAGCAGCAGCTCGTGCTGCTCCTGCGCGAGTGGTACATGCACCCCAACGGCCAGCTGCCCGCCTACGAGTGGGCGTTCGGAGACGTCAACCCGCCCGTGCACGCCTGGGCGGCCTGGCGCGTCTACAAGATCGAGAGGAAGCGCCGCGGCGTGGGGGACCGCAATTTCCTCGAGCGCGTCTTCCACAAGCTCCTCTTGAACTTCACCTGGTGGGTCAACCGCAAGGACGCCGCCGGAAAGAACATCTTTCAGGGCGGGTTCCTCGGGCTCGACAACATCGGCGTCTTCGACCGCAGCGCGCCGCTTCCGACCGGGGGCACGATCGAACAGTCGGACGGGACGAGCTGGATGGGCATGTTCTGCCTGAACATGCTGGCGATCGCCCTGGAGCTCGCCCACGACGACCCCGCCTACGAGGACGTCGCCTCCAAGTTCTTCGAGCACTTCGTCTACATCTGCGCCGCGATGAACGACATCGGAGGCCGGGGCATCGAGCTCTGGAACTCGGAGGACGGCTTCTACTACGACGTCCTCCACCTGCCCGATGGAAGGCAGGTCCCGCTCAAGGTTCGCTCGATGGTCGGGCTGATCCCCCTCTTCGCCGTCGAGACGCTCGAGTCGGACGTGGTGGACCGGCTGCCCGGATTCAAGAAGCGGATGCAGTGGTTCCTGGAGAATCGGCCGCACCTGGGCGACTACATCGAGACCGAGACGACGGGGGAGCAGAGCGTGCGGCGCTTCCTCGCCCTGGTCAACCGCACGCGGCTGCGCTCGGTGCTGCGCTACATGCTCGACGAGAACGAGTTCCTCTCGCCCTACGGCGTGCGGGCCCTGTCCCGCTACCACAAGGACCACCCCTACACGCTCACCGTCGCGGGGCGGGAGCACCGCGTCGACTATGAGCCGGCCGAGTCGGCGACGAGGACCTTCGGCGGAAACTCCAACTGGCGCGGCCCGGTCTGGTTTCCGGTCAACTACCTGATCATCGAATCGCTGCAGAAGTTCCACTACTTCCTGGGAGACGGCTTCCAGGTCGAGTTTCCGACGGGCTCGGGCGAGCGGCGCCACCTCTGGGACATCGCGGCCGAGCTGTCCCGCCGCCTGTCGCGCCTCTTCCTCGAGGGGCCGGACGGCCGCCGGCCGGTCTTCGGCGGCGCGGAGAAGTTTCAGACGGACCCGCACTTTCGCGACCTGATCCTCTTCTACGAGTACTTTCACGGGGACAACGGCGCGGGGCTCGGCGCCTCGCACCAGACCGGCTGGACCGGCCTCGTCGCGAAGCTGAT
>JBLMXY010000070.1:0-5254 GCA_050257975.1 Acidobacteriota bacterium | reverse complement strand
GAGATCGGCGGGCGTCAAAAGAATCCCCTGAGGAACGCTGCCGCTTCATCCGAGATGCCGGCAATCTTGTTCGTGGCCTGACGATAGAACTTGAAATTGAGCTCGGTCTCCGGCCGGCCGTCGTTCCAGTTGGCAAAAAGTTTGAGCTCGCTCCGCCCCAGACGCTGCTTCGCGAGCGCGGTGCGTCGGATGGCGATGCTCACGCGCGGCGTTTGCCGGGCGATCCTGCGTTTCTTTGCGATCGCTCTGGCCGAGGTGACGACGCCGCTCGCGATGAGACCTGGCCCGCCTTCGTTCTCGCTCGCGAAGACGAAGATCGTATCGCCCTTGGCGATGTGCTTGCCGCCATACATCGTCTTTTGCGCGCGGAACGCGAACGTCTCTGCCCGCGGATCGCGAACCTCGGCTTTGATCGCGAACAGCATGCTCCTCGTCTCCGATCGCTAACTCCAGGGCGTCCATGGGACGAGGCCGAACTGCTCATCGCCGAGCGGCGGGCCGGTGCGGGTAGAGCCCGCGCCGCGAGTCGGCTTCAGCGCCGTGTCAGACGGCGGAGGCGGATGCGTTGGCTCTGGCATGGGTTACGACTTCGTACTTGATGCCGTCGGGGTCTTTGAAGAAGAAAGCATAATAGCCGGGCGGCGTGTATTCGGGATATTCCCGCGGCGGCGCCACAATGGTCGCGCCGATCCCCTTGATTTCGTCATGAAGGCGATCGACCTCCGCTCGCGAATCGGCACGAAAGGCGAGGTGGTGGAGCGCGCCGGGTCTGCGCCGGTGAACGAGTTCGTGGCGAAGGGCAGTCCGAGGCGAGGAGAGGGCAAAGCAGAGCCGCTCGTGGCTATATTCGATTACGAGGAGGTCGTGTTCGTCGATCGCGGAGCTTGTGCGGCTCTGTTTGCTGAAGCCGAGAATTGGAAGAAGCCGGTCATAAAAGGCCGCGGCGACGGCCATATCCCGCACCGTGATCTGAATGTGGTCGACGACCGGCTTCATGGAGCTGTCAGAGGTATCGGTGCGGTGTCCGCGCCTCTGCCGCCGCCTGGCGGTTGGCGCGTCAGCGGCGAGCTCGTGCGAGCAAAGCAAACGGCGCGGGTCCGCTGCACGCCGTCGGGCGGCCTGTTCATTCGCCGTACTGGAAAGCCAGCCGTCTCTCTGCCTTCTGGGCCGTATCCTTCCGTCTGACGCTCCGGTTCCGCGGCGGCGCGGCGCGCCGGCCGCCGAACCGATTGCTGGGCCGCCCTGCCATCGGCAGAGTCACGGAACGGGCCGGTCTCCATGGTTGCCGATCTCCTTCCCGCGGCGTCTGCGTCAGTCTCGTGCGGAATACCAGTCCAACACCCGTAAGGCGCGCAGCGTGTTCCACCGGCTCGGCCGGCCCTCGCCCTCGTCCATCTCGACCGGCATCTTGCCGGGGTACTTCGTGTCGAGCGGCCACCTGCCCTCACCGTCGCGCTTCGACGCCACCAGGTCGATCGCCTCGGCGGCGCGCTCGTCGGGCGCGACGCCGGCGCGGCGCAGGTACTCGAGCCCTCGCAGCACGTCGTAATGCCACCACGTCGGGAAGGCGAAGCGCGTCCACGCGGCGTCGCCCTTGCGATCTCGCTCGATCACCTCGCCGGTCGACCTCCGGCGCAAGAGGCGGCGCTCGAGGAGGTACTCCTGCCCGCGGAGACGGGCCTCCGTCACCTCTGGGCTGCCCCCGGCGGCCCGTTCGTATTCGAGCAGGGCTTCGAGCACGCAGATCGTGGTGTTGAACGACGACCGCGTCGAGCCGTTGGCGGCCTCGCAGTTCCAGCCGCCGTCGGGCAGCTGCTCGGCGAGCAGCCGGTCGACGATGCCCCGGACGTCCTGGCCGAAGTAGGCGCCGGTCGCCGCCACCTGCCCGTTGATGCAGGGCTCGACCTCGCCCTCGAAGAAGGAGTTCTCCTGTGTCTCCTCCGGACCGCATCCCTGCCAGGTCACGCGGTCGCGGACGAGGCCCACCGCACGCCGCGCCTCGCGGCCTTCGGGATCGAGACCGATCTCGCGCAGGAGCAACAGGACGTGCATCGTGGAGTCCCACCCGCGGTTCCACGCCGCGCCGCCCCACCGCCCGTCGGGCGCCTGGAGGGCGAGCAGCCGCGCGCCCGCGCCTTCGGTCGCGACCCTTGCACGCTCGGCCCCGACCTCGTCCGCCGGCGCATCCGTCAGGTCGCGCATCGCCTGCCAGCGGATCGAAGGGTCAGAATCGAGCAGCCAGCGTATGACCGGACTCTTTGACCTCGAGACTGGCCGTTTGGCTGGACGAGTCGCCATCTACTGGCTCCTGGCTGCCTTGACCAAGTGACGCGGTTGGCGGCCCGACGGGCGGCGCGTCCGCGGCGAGCGACGGGGCGAAGCGTGGGAGCGAGTCCGGTGCATGCGCGTGTTGGGCCGCAGAGCAGACCTCCGAGGATGCTTCATGGGCATTCCGATCCTACCGCCACGACCCATCCCCCATGCGGCCGGCGTTATTGAGCCACGATGCCTTTCGCAGAGGTCTCGCCAGGAGTCCTCGTGCCGCATTGCGGATTCGTGCATCGCGCGCCAATGTTGAGTCGATACCGTCCCGGCCGTTGCCCGGGAAGGCGTGACCGCCAGCTCGATCTCCCCTGGCTGCCAGGTCTTCTCGGACCACGGCTCGAGCGGACCATAGAGGCGCAAGATCGCGAAACCTCCTCTTCCGGAGCCCTTCACGGGGACGCCTCTGCGGGACGGACTGGCCACTCGCCCTAGAGCGGGGATCCGCCGTCGCGCGTGGATCCGCCGTCCCAGCCGGGGATGGAGGCCGCCTGCTTGATCCAGACCAGGAGGAAGAGCCCCGTGGAATCGATGCTGCAGAAGCCGGCCCTCTCTTCCGCAGACCTGAACAGGCTCCGCTCCAAAGGAATAGTCATCGGCTTCTGGATCGTCACCGCGCTCTTCTGCCTGCAGATGGGCTTCACCGCCTACGCGCAGCTGTGCCTGCCGCAGGTGGCGGAGATGTTCACCCACCTCGGATTCCCCTCCTATTCCGGGTGGAGCTCTCGTGGGCCAAGCTCCTCGGCGTGGTGTTGCTGCTCGCGCCGGTGCCGGCGCGGCTCAAGGAGTGGGCCTACGCCGGCTTTGCCATCACCCTCGGCTCTGCGCTCATCGCCCACTTCTCGGTGGGCGATGGCCCGGAGGCGTGGGGCTGGGCGGCGGCCACCGGCGTGCTCTGGGGGCTCTCGTGCTTCTTCTGGCGCCGCCTGCAGGCTGCGCCGGCGAGCGCCTGACCGTGCGGTGAGCACCCCCGCTCCGGGGCTGGCCCGCCTGCAGAGAGGAACTCCGGTGCTGCCCGCGGCGTCGCCTGCACCGCAGCTCGGAATCGCCCCTCAGGTCTGCCGTTTCCTCGCCGACAGGCCATTCAGGGCAACCGCGGCCTTCACGAGCGCCTTGAACGCGCGCGCGTCGACCTTTTCCCCTTCGTGGATGTCGATCGCCCTTCGCGTGTGGCCTTCCAGGCTGGAATTGAAAAGGCGCGATGGGTCTGGGAGGCTGGCGCCCCGGGCGAACGTGAGCTTCACGACCTTCGTGTACGTCTCCCCGGTGCAGACGATCCCGTTGTGCGACCAGACCGGGACGCCCGCCATCCCATTCGACGGCTTCCTCCATTTCCGCTCCTCGATCATCCCGGGGTCGGCCTCCAGGATCAGCGCCCGCATGCGGGCCAGGGTCTCCTCGCGCCAATCCCCCGGGTCGCGGATCCGCTGGTCGATGAGCCGGGAAGCGGATTTCCCGGTCGGTCGCTCACGGCTCCTCATACCCGAGCCATCGTGTCGCCCGATCCGTGCCCATCTGCGCAGCCTCGGGCATCGACGCCCGTCGTCGCGCTCCCGACGCTATGGCTGCACGATGTGGTGCATACCGAAAGGGCAATCCATTGAATAGGTCGTTTCACGATGGCCGCGGAGCTCCAGCGCCGCACTCCGAAGGCGGCCGAACGAGCATAGCCGAGCCTGGCGGCCGATGCGAGAACGTCCGGTGGTCAGGACCCACCGGAGAGAGCCGCACCTCGCTCCGGAGGCCGCAGCACCCTGGTCAGCCCAACGCCACGCTGCATGCGTTTGTCAGGCCGACGCCTCGTGGTCCCTGGCAGGGTGCGGAAAAAGGGTGTGAAATGGCGTGAGGAGCGCCGGGGGGGGCCGATGCAAGGAAGCGCGACGACGGCGATGCGCTTCGTCGAGGAGCGCTGAGACCTCTTGGCGGGCGCTCGACGCGCCCGGACGAGAGCAGAGCACCGGCTGTGGCGCACGACGCAGGGTCGGGTCCCCGCCCGGCTGAAGACTCTCGGCCGCCGTTCGCGAAGCGAACGCCTGCGGCCGACAGCCTCGGACACGACGCCCGCATCCATTTTTCAGCACCCTGCTAGCTCGAGCGAAGAGAGCGCACTAATCGTGACGTAGTATCCGTCCGGATCCCGGAGCGAGAACTCCATCGTTCGGGTATTCGGATTCGCGTGCGGCTCCTCTTCGAGTCGGGCGACGAGAGCGAGTGCCCTTTTCAGCGACGCGTCGAAATCGTCGACGCGGAAGAACAAGAGCAGCCCGTTGCCAGGCGTCGCCTGGTCCCGGCTAAACAACGACGGATGCTCGTGCTCGCCCCACTGGTGGAGGCAGAGCAAGACAGTTCCATCCGAATCGAGGATCTGACCAAAGTCGGCATGCTCCGGTCGTGTCTCGGGCTGGCCGAAGAGCGACTGGTACCACTTGAAGCTACTCGGCACATCGCTTACGCCGATGATCGTCCAGATGCGTCTCATGACATCTCTCCGTCGGCCTAACGGTCCTGAGCTCAGCGGCGAGCGCAACCGCGCGAAGCGCGGCGCGCGAGTGCGCTGCAGCGAAATGTTCGACGACGTATGCATCACTGGATGACCTCGGCCGTCCAGCGTTCTCTGTTGGCCCAATGCGGACAGGCCGGGCACTTCTGTCCCAACGGATGGTCAACACCTTCCTCGTGCGGACAGCCAATGACTCCCGGGCTCATCACGACAGTCTTCACGTGATGTGCCGTCATGAATGCAGGGCAAATGGCGGGCCTGAGCTTTACTGTTGACTGACTATATCGAATGAAATCTCCACCGCCGGCGTCGTTCCTCTATTCTCAAGCCAGTGCGTCGTGTTTTTGTCCTCGGGCCAGCCCACTCCCGGTCCATACTCCTTAGCCACTCCATTTCGATGGTCAGTGATCGCTCCTTGCAGTATATAGACCA
>JBLMXY010000069.1:0-5785 GCA_050257975.1 Acidobacteriota bacterium | reverse complement strand
GGGCCTGGCCGTCCTTGATCTTCACGTCGGCCTCGAGCGAAGCTCCGGCCGGCGCGCGGCTGGTCGCGCTGAACGGCACCGTAACGGTGCGCTTCTCCGGATACTGGACGACGTTGAGCTGGGCTTCGGTTGCGGCCGACGCCCCCGCCGCGGCGCACAGCGACAGGGCCCCCGCGGCCGCGAGTCGGAGCCACGATGGAGTCTTGTCTCTCATGGATGAACCTCTCTCCTTCTCGGAAACCGACGAATCGGCGAGACGACAGTAGGACGTGGCGGATGCGCACCGCCTGATACGGATTCACCAGGGCCGGGCCGCCCGGACGGCGGAACGAGGGCCGCGGCCGCGTCAGGGCACGGGGAAGGCGAAGGTGTTGCCGGTGTCGGGCCCTCTCCAGGCGTGGTGGTTGAGGTCGTAGCGCATTCCCACGGCCGTGTAGGGGATCCGCACGATGTCCAGAACGATCAGCAGCATCTTGCCCCACCAGCGGTTCTCGGGGACGCCCACGGCCCGGGCAATCTCCGCCACGTTCAACCCGACCTCGAAGCCGACCTGCCGCTCCCGGAGCTCGGGCGGGGCGTAGGGGTATCCCTTGACGCCGTAGGTGAGCGAGAGGAGGAGAAACCGCGCCGGCCCGAACCGCCGGTCGAGGCGGCGGGAGAGCCCGGCGAGCTTGAGATCGGCGGTGTAGATCTCCCGCGTATAGTCCTTTCCGATCCCCTCGACTTTTTCCTCCTCGGGTGTCTCCGGGTTGGGCACGATCCCGGCGCGAAAGCCGATCGTGTCATCGAGCCCGTAGTGGGCGAGCAGGTACGCCGAGGCGGTGCCCGCCGTGTCGAAGATGAGGTCCTCGTAGGAAAAGCCATAACGGGTGGTTCCGTCGCCGATCTCGGTCCCGAGTCCCGCCGCGAACGACACGACCGCAGCCAGGCGGTTCGACTGCTCGGGAGAGGCGTCGAGGGCCTCGTAGACGCCGGTCATGATTCGCGAGACGCCGTAGTACGAGACGAAGTGCGAGGCTTTGTCGCCGCCGCCGACGTAGGTGTTCCGGCCGAAGAAGCCTTCGTTGGTGAAATGAAAGCTCTGACTGGGGCCGTCGCTGAAGGCGTTGTATGCCGATCCGCCGACGGCGAGGACCGACGCGATGCCGATCAAGGTCGTGCGGGGCCGCCGGGCCGGAAACGGCTCCTGGAAGCCGGGGTGGGGGGGCAGCGGATCGAGCGACACCGGCGCCGGGAACTTCAGGTCGAGGTGGAAGGCGTTTTCGGCGCAGCGGTCCGCTCCGAGAGACCAGGCCCAGCGGCCGGCCAGCTGGAACTCCCGGGGGGGCTCGTCCTGGGCAGCTCGGTCGAGGAGCGCCGTCGACTGGAAGATGCGGAAGCCGGCCGCCTGCAGCGGAGCCGGGCGGCCTGCGGCGAGCACGACCAGGGCGGTCAGGAGGGCAGCGACCCCTCGGGGCGCGAGCGGTTTCACGCGGAGGGACAATCGTTCTTTGACCTCCGAGGAGGCTCCCGGTCCTTGGGACAAGTTTCCAGGGGCGACCTTCATTCTAAGACAAGGTCCTCGGCACCCGTGCCGGGCCGTCGCTCTTCGGGGGCTCCTTCAGACGGCCGCGAGACGACCCGGGCGTGCGCCCGGTACGAGCGGATTCTTCCCCTGGTTTCCCCGGGATCCACGGCGAGGACACCGATCTGGGGCGGGACCGTTCAGAACTTCGCCACGAGGGCCACCGACGTGATCGTGTCGCGCTTTGCGAAGTCGTCCACGGGAACATTGTCGTAGAGGTAGGTGTAGGAAGCCTTCAGGGCGAAGACGGACGTCAGGTTGGCGGTGAGCGCCGTCGTGCTGCTCAGGAACCAGTCGCTGGTGGTCTTCAGGTTGTCGGTCCAGGAGACCAGCTCGGTCAGCTCCGCGCTCTTGGAGAACTTCCACCCGAAGTCCAGTCCCGCCCGCGCCGTCGCGTAGTTGATCGCCTCGAAATCGATACGGTCCTCCCGCGTGTAGCCCACGGCGGTCTCGGCGCGCAGCCGGAGCGTCTTTTCGTCGATGATCTTGTAGCCGGCGCCCGCCTCGCCGCCGTAACGGCTGTCGACGCCGGCGAAGCGATTACGGTAGTAGAGGGCCGCCGCGAAGACGTCGAGGCGGGGCGTCAGGCCCCGCGCCCCCCGCAGGCTTCCGGCAAGCGTCTCGGCCGTGAGGTCGCCGCCGCTCGACGCGCGCAGGTAGGCGCCCGTCAGAGTGAAGGTCCACGGCGCCGGCTTGTAGTTCAGCTCGAACCCGGCGCCGAGGCTGGAAGTGTCGGTGTTGCCGCTGGTCGCGACGTACGAAAGCTCGGCCTTCCCGGTCCACAAAGGAGGAGGGCCCTCGGGAGCCGGCGGACACGGACAGGGGGCCTGGCCCAGGGCGACGGCGGAGGCGAGAAGAGCCGAAAACAGCGCGAGAGGCCGAGAGAGCATGGCACCTCCCTTGTCGGGCACAGTCGGTACCCGGCGCGCGAGTCTAGCAGCGGCGCGCCGCGGCTTCGTCTTTGTCCAGGCCGGTCGCCAGCGCGTCGGGAGGCCTAACGGGAGGCCGCCGCGAGCAGCGCCGGCAGGTCGTAGCCGAGCAGCTCTCCGATGCGCTCGACCGAGACGTCGGCCGCCGGGTAGCGGGCGAGCGCCGCGGGATCGTGCGCGTAGTGGCCCTGGCGCGGAAACACCGTCGTCACGCGCGCGCCCCAGGCCTGCTTGACGGCCGACAGAATCCGGATCTTGTCGTCCACCAGCACGTAATGGTCGGCCGGGTGGCGCGCCTCGACGTCCTCGAGCTCGCGCTCCTTGTGGACGTAGATGAGCACCTCGCCGTCGACCGCCTCGAAGAGCCCGGAGCGGTCGATCTTTCGCGGCTGGAACACGGCGTCCCCGTCGCTGAAGACGACGGCCTTTCCCCACTGCCGCGCGCGCTCCACGACGTCGAGCGAGTTGGGGAAGAGGCGATTGGCGAAGGGGTAGTCGATCAGGAAGCGCGACACCGTCAGAACGCGGGGGTCGCGCGGATACTCGCTGCGGTAGCGCTGCAGGGCGCCAAGGTAGTCCGCGTAGCCGAGCTCGGCCCGGAGCTGCTCGAAGAGGCTCCAGTAGCGGCCGGCGCGCTCGCGCCCGACCTCCCTCTCGAGGTGCCGCCGAAGGTCGTCCGTGACGTGATCGTTGTCGAGCAGCGTGTTGTCGACGTCGAGGAGGAAGACCGCGGCGCTCCGGCCGGCCACTTCAGCCGCTCCTCGCCGCCCCGCCCGACAGCCGGGCCGCGGCCGCGCGATCCGCGAGCCACAGGAGCCGGCCCCGGCCGGGACGGATCAGCTGCGCCGGGAGCTGTTCGGGCTCGTGCGCTCCCTCGAGCACCGATTTCAGCGGCATCGCCTTGTCCTGTCCGCTGACGAGGAACAGGACGCAGGCCGAGTGGTTGAAGACCGGCGCGGTGAGCGTGATCCGGCTCGTGTCGAGCTTGCCCACCCAGTTGGCGACCGCGAGCCTGCGTTTCTCTCGAAGCGCCCGGGTGCCGGGAAAGAGCGACGCGGTGTGCCCGTCGGGCCCGAGGCCGAGCAGCGCCAGGTCGAATCTCGGGAACTCTCCGGCGCGCAGGCGGAAGTGGCGCCTCAGGTCGCGCTCGTAATCGCGCGCGGCCGCCTCCGCCTCGGGGGCTTCGCCCCGGATCCGGTGGACGTTGCCTTCCGGGACGGGGACTCTCTGGAACATCGACTCGAAGGCCATCCGGTAGTTGCTCTCGGGGTCCTCGGGCGGCGCATGGCGCTCGTCTCCGAAGAAGAAGTGGATACGCGCCCAGTCGAGACGATTCCGGTGGGCTTCTCCCGCGAGGAGCTCGTAGAGGCGCCGCGGCGTCGTACCGCCGGACAGCGCCACCGCCGCCTCTCCTCGGCCGCCGACCGCCGACGCGACGGCCTGCCGGAATTCCTCCGCGGAGGCGCGCGCCAGCGCCTCGGCGTCCTCGGCGATCCGGATCTCGCGCGGGGGAGTCGCCGGCGTCATTCGGGTTGGAGGCTTCGGTCCCGCCAGAGGGCGATGCCTCCGAGCAGGCCCTCGATGTTCGGGACGATGCGGACGTTGTCCGGCAGGTCGAGGCGGACCTTCTCGGCGTTGCCGCCTCCGATCCAGAGCGCGTCGTAGTGGAAGATCGACTCGAGTTCGCGGATCGCGCGCTCGAGCCGCCGGTTCCAGCGCTTCTTTCCCGCCTTCTTCAGGGCCTTGTCGCCAAGATCGTCCTCGAAGGTCCTCTTCTTGCGGAGGAGGTGGTGGGCGAGCTGCAGGTTCGGCGCCAGCCTGCCGTCCACGAAGAGCGCCGAACCGAAACCCGTGCCCAGGGTGATGACGAGCTCGACGCCCTTTCCTTCAATGACTCCGGATCCCTGCACGTCGGCGTCGTTGGCCGCGCGAACCGGCCTTCCCAGCGCCTCGCCCAGGGTCTTCGCGAGGTTCACGCCGATCCACTTCGGGTGAAGGTTCCAGGCCGTCTCGGTCACTCCCTTCCGCACGACACCGGGGAAGCCGACCGAGACCCGATCGAAGTCTCCCTGCGTCTTTGCGAGGCCGGTGATCGCGGCGACGACGGCGCGGGGGGTGGCCGGGCGCGGGGTCTCGACCCGGGCGCGGTCCGTCAACGGCTTGCCGGCGGCGTCGAGCACGATCGCCTTGATTCCGCTGCCGCCGATGTCGACGGCGAGGGTGCGCGGCGTCGCCGCCGTCGGGCGGCCGCTCCGGCGCGCGTCGGCGAGTCGTGCGCTCCCGGCGGGTCGAGCCCGCCGCCGCGCCTCAGCCACCCGTCTTTCTCTCGACGTGACCGCCGAACTCGAAGCGCATCGCCGAGAGCAGCCGGGCGGCGAACTCGTCCTCGCCGCGGGAGGCGAACCGCTGGTAGAGGGCGGCCGAGAGCACGCTCGCCGGCGCGCCCTCGTCGATGGCCGCCGTCAGGGTCCAGCGCCCTTCCCCCGAGTCCGAGACGCGCCCGGAGAAGCCGGCGAGATCCGGAGACTTCCAGAGCGCGGCGGCGGTCAGGTCGAGCAGCCACGAGGCGATGACGCTGCCGCGGCGCCAGACCTCCGCGATGTCGGGAAGGTTCAGGTCGTACTGGTAGTGCTCGGGGTTGCGCAACGGCGCCGTCTCGGCGTCGACGGCGCGTCCCTGCTTGCCGACGTTGGCGTGCATGAGGATGTTCAGCCCCTCGGCGTAGGCGGCCATGATCCCGTACTCGATCCCGTTGTGGACCATCTTGACGAAGTGGCCCGCGCCCGCCGGCCCCACGTGCCCCCAGCCGCGATCCGGCGCCGGCGCCAGCGTTTCGAAGACGGGTCGGAGCCCCTCCACGACGGGCTTCTCACCGCCCACCATGATGCTGTAGCCCTCGGTGAGACCCCAGATCCCGCCGCTCGTTCCCGAGTCGACGAAGTGGAACCCCTTGTTTTTGATCTCCGCGGCCCGGCGCATGGAATCGCGGAAGTTCGAGTTGCCGCCGTCGATAATCACGTCCCCCGGGGAGAGGATGCCCAGGAGCTCCGCTATCGTCTCGTCCGTGGCGGCTCCCGCGGGGACCATGACCCAGGCGCGGCGAGGCGGCTTGAGCTTTTTTGCGATTTCGGCAAGAGACGTCACCGCCTCGATGCGCAGGTCCTCCTTCGCCAGTTCGAAGGCCTTCTCCACGCTGCGGTTGAACACGACGACCCGGTGTCCTCCCCGGGCGAGCCTCCGTGCGATATTCGCCCCCATCCGTCCCATTCCGATCACTGCGATTTCCATATTC
>JBLMXY010000068.1:0-8110 GCA_050257975.1 Acidobacteriota bacterium | reverse complement strand
TGGTCGACCGACGAGGAGCGCGAGATGCTCCTGACCACTCTCCAGGAGTTCGGGCCCGACAAGCTGCTGGACGCCCTCATGAAGATCCGCCCGCCGGTCGGCTACATGCGCACGCCCAACTCCCTCGGCTACGACCTCTTCTACGCCCGCAACAATCCCGAACCGGACGGTTCCCGCAAGGTCGTTCTGGCGACGAACCGGCGGGTGGCCTTCCGCGAAGCGGCGAACAACACCCGTTCGATGCAGTACCAGTTCACCTTGATCGAGATCCATCTCGACAAGAGCGGCAAGGGAGAAGGGAAGATGGTCCCCGCCGCGAAGGTCACCTGGGACAAGGACGCCAAGAAGATCGAGGTCGAGAACTATCAGGCTCTTCCGGTCGATCTGATCCAGGTCACCGCCAAGACGCCTTGAGGGCCGTCCGCGCTTGATCACGAGGCGCAGGATCGTGAGGCTCGGCGTCCTTTCCCTTTCGGGCGCCGCCGGTGGGGGCGCGGCGCCGGACCGCTCGGACGCGGCGGCAGGGGACCGCAACCGCATCGCCGAGGCGATCGACGCCTTCGTCGCCGCCTACAACGCCGGGGACGCCGCGAGGATCATCGCCTACTACGCCGATGATCTGATCAAGGAGCGCCAGGGCGCCGCGGCGGAGACGAAGACCCAAACCGCCCGGCGAATCGAGCAGGTCTTCCGAGAGCACAGGGGCGAGCTTTCCGTCTCCAACGAGGAGATCGTCACGAGCGGCGACCTCGCCTACACGCGCGGAACGCTGCGGCTGACGCTCACGCCGCGCGCGGGCGGCCCGCCGCGAACGCTCGAGCGCCGATTCCTCGAGATCTGGCGAAAACGGCAGGGAGAGTGGCGGGTCGTACGGACGATGGACAACAGCCCTGCGCCGGACGATTAACTCCTCCCCACGCCGAGCGCGTCGGCGACCCGGTTGATGTAGTTGAACCAGGACGCGATCAGCGTAATCTGGAGGATCCCGCGGTCGTCGAACCCGGCCTCGCGCAGTCGGTCGTGGTGCGCCCGGGAGACCTTCGTGGCGTCGCGCGTGAGCTCGGCGACGTAGTCGAGCATGACGCGGTCGCGCTCGTCGATCGGAGCGGTTCGGTAGTCGCGCCGGATCGCCTCCACCAGCGCTTCGTCCAGGGTCACCCGACGCAGAAACTCTGCGTGCGATTCGATTCAATAGTGGCAGCGGTTGGTCACCGAGACGACCGTCGTGATCATCTCGTGCTGCCGCCGGGTCAGCGGCAGGTCCGGCGACATCATCGCGCCGAACGCCGCGAAGGCGTGGTACAGGGCCTCCGGGATCAGGGAGTGGGAGGCGACGATGCTGCCGGCTTCGTCCGTGATGCCGGTCGGCACCGCGTACTCGTCCGGGTAGAAGGCGCGCTCACCCTCCACCGCCTTGCGGAGTCTTTCGTCCGCCTCCGAATAGGGGATGGTCTTGATCCACGTCACGGGATTCCTCCTCGGAAGGTCGCCTCGGGATTCTAGCGGTTCGGCGGCGCTCCGGCGTTTCCGACGACACGGTAGACCGGCACGCCGAGGAGCACGAGAGCGGCGCCCGCCAGGGCCTGCAGCGGGCGGGCAACCGCGATCAGGACGACGACCGCCGCGACCAGCAGGACGAAGAGCGCCGGGGTCGCCGGATAGCCCGGCGCGAGGAAGCCGTCTTCGCGCGGCTCCCGCCGACGCAGGACGAAGAGGCCCGCCGCCGCCAGCGCGATGAAGCCGAGGGTCGTGCACATGAAGAAAGCCACGATCTGCGGAAACGTTCCCGAGAGCACGAACACGCTGGCAATCGCCGCGAGCAGCGCCGTCGCCCGCACCGGCGCTTTCGTCGCGGGATGACGAGTCGCGAGCGCCGCAGGGAACAGCGCGTCCCGGCTCATCGCCAGATAGACGCGCGGCGCCATGAAGAGCAACGCCATCGCGCTCGCCACCACCGACAGGACGACGACCGAAGCCAGCGCGGGAGCGCCCGAACGGCCGAGCAGCGCCTCCCCCGCCCGCCGCGCGAACTCCGAGGCGCCGGTCGTCTGTTCCGGCGGCACGAGGTACACGAACGAGACCGTCGTGAGCAGGTACGCCGCCGTGATGACCGCCACCCCGAGCGCGAGCGCCCGCGGAAGCTCGCGCCGGGGATCGCGCACCTCGCCCGCCACGCGGCTCGCCTCCCAGAACCCGCCGAACGAATAGAACGCGCCGGTCAGCCCCAGCGCCAGCGCCTGCACGATCGGAAGAGATCCGGGCCGCCTCGCGAAGAACGGCTCGAAGTGCGTCCAGCTGCCCGCGCCGACCGTCAGCGCGGCGACCACGATGGCGCCGAGCGCCAGGACCTTGCCGGCCGTCAGGACGTTGAGAAGCCGGGTGCTCAGCTCGAGGCCGGCCATGTTGAGGAACGCGAGCGCCCAGACCGTCGCCAGAGCGAGCCAGCGCTCGCGGCCCGCCGCCGCGGGCCAGATCACGACGAGGTATTGCGACATGCCGATCGCGAGCGACGCCGTGATCCCGGGATCCATGACGAGCAGGCACTGCCAGCCGTAGAGGAAGGCGACGCGGCGGCCCCATGCCTGGCGCAGATAGATGTAGGGCCCGCCCGCCTGCGGGTGTCTCGACGCGAGCTCGCCGAACGTCAGGGCGCCGAAGACGACGGCGACGCCGCAAAGGAGCCAGAGGCCGAGCGTCAGCGCCGGAGAGGCGAGGGCGCCGATCAGCTCCGCCGGGGTCAGGAAGATCCCGACGCCGATCGTGTGGCCGACGACCAGCGCCGCCGCGGACCAGAGCCCGAGCTTCCTCGCGACGTCCCGCGCTTGGGCGTTCCCGTTTCGCAGAGGTCCTCCGCCGGGTCCGGGAATCGAGGCAGGCCCGGGCGGCTCGCATTCTCTCCCGCGCGAGCCATCCCGGAGCGGGACTTCCGGCGCCGCTCGCGTGATAGAGAAGCATCGTGGAGCTCGGCTCGAACACGGTCCTGGTCACCGGGGGAGCCTCCGGAATCGGACTCGCGCTCGCCCGGAGGTTTCTCGAGGCCGGAAGCGCGGTGATCGTCTGCGGACGCCGGGCGGAGACGCTGCGGGAGGCGAAGGCGCTCCATCCCGGACTCGAGACGCGGGTCTGCGACCTCGCCCGCGAGGAGGAGCGCGCCGACCTGTTGCGCTGGGCCACCGGGCAGTTCCCGGGGTTGAACGTCCTCGTCAACAACGCCGGCATCCAGCTTCGGGTCTCGCTCTCG
The DNA here is from genome assembly GCA_050257975.1 of Acidobacteriota bacterium. GTDB lineage: Bacteria > Acidobacteriota > Thermoanaerobaculia > UBA5066 > Gp7-AA6 > DATBFU01. The sequence continues at coordinate 4,869 of JBLMXY010000068.1, read as the reverse complement.
GATCCGCGCGAGTGGGAGAGGGTCCGGCAGGAGATCGCGATCAACTTCGAGGCGGCGATGCACCTCTCGATGCTCTGCGTCCCCCACCTGCGCCGCCAGCCGCGCTCGGCCGTCGTGAACGTCACCTCCGGGCTGGCGTTCGTGCCGCTGGCTCGCGTGCCCGTCTACAGCGCCACCAAGGCGGCGCTTCACTCCTTCACGCGCTCTCTCCGGCTTCAGCTGGCCGGCACGGGGATCGACGTCATCGAGATCATTCCTCCGGCCGTCGACACCGACCTGGGAGGCCCAGGCCTTCATACCTTCGGCGTCAAGGTGGACGAGCTCCTCGACGCCGTGATGCCCCGAATCGTGGCCGGCGAAACGGAGATCGCCTACGGATTCGCCGAAAAGGCGAGCCGGGGATCGCGCGGGGAGATCGAGGCGCTCATCCAGCGGATGAACGAGCCCGCCGGCTGAGCGCCCGACCGAACCTGTACTAAGCTCCGCGAACCGATCACGCGAGAAAGGAGAGAGCCCCCCATGAGACCGCGCTGGAACCGCGCCCGCCACCTGGCCGCCGCCGCGCTGCTTGCCGCGGCCGCGCCGATCGGCGCGGCGCAGGAGAAGCCCGCGGACCAGAAGCCCGCTTCGACGCCGACTCCCTCGCCGACTCCGATTCCTCCCGCGCCCTCGCCCGCCGTCTCGCACCACCGCCTCACGCTCGCCGGCAAGCCCATCGCCTACACGGCGACCGCGGCGACGATCGACCTCAAGGACGCCAGGGGCGAAACCAACGCCCGGATGTTCTACGTCGCCTACGTCGCGGAGGGCGCCGAGGCGAGACAGCGTCCCGTGACCTTCGCCTTCAACGGAGGGCCGGGATCCTCGAGCATCTGGCTCCACATGGGGTCCTTCGGGCCGATGCGCGTCGATACGCCGGACGCCCGGCCCGCGCCGCCGCCGCCCTACCGCCTCATCGAGAATTCCGACAGCCTGCTCGACAGGACGGACCTGGTCTTCGTCGACGCCGTCGGCACCGGCTTCTCGCGAATCCTCGGCAAGGGCGAGCCCAAGAACTTCTACGGGACGGACCAGGACGTGGCGGCCTTCGCGCAATTCATCGAGCGCTGGGTCGGCGCCAACGGCCGCTGGAACTCTCCGAAATTCCTGCTCGGCGAATCCTACGGAACCACCCGCGGCGCGGCCCTGCTCGCGCACCTCGAGGGGCATGGCATGGCGTTCAACGGGGCGGTCCTGGTGTCCTCGTACCTGAACGCCTGGGACGACTTCAACGGCCCTGCATTCTCGAACGACCGCGCCTACGAGCTGTACCTGCCGACGATGGCCGCAGCCGCCTGGCACTACAAGAAGCTCGACCCGCAGCCTCCGGATCTTGCCGCCTTCCTCTCCGAGGTCCGCAAGTTCGCCCTCGGCGACTACGCCCAGGCGCTCCAGCAGGGAGGAAAGCTCCCCGAAGAGACGCGCAAGGCGATCGCCGCGAGCCTCCATCGTTACACGGGCCTTCCCGAGCCCTTCCTCCTCAACGCAAACCTGCGGATCGACCCGAGCCGCTTTCAGAAGGAGCTGCTGCGCGGCCAGCGGCGGACCATCGGGCGCCTGGACGCGCGTTACCAGGGAATCGACCACGACGCGGCCGGAGAGACCCCCGAGTACGACCCGGCCGGAACCGCCATCGCCTCGGCGTTCACTGCCGCCTTCAACTCCTACGTCCGCGAGACGCTGGGCTACAAGACCGACGAGCTCTACAAGCCGACCAATTACGAGGAGGTCGGAAAGGACTGGGACGATCGCCACAAGATCGCCGGCGGGCGCGCCCCGATGCCCGACGTGGCGGAAGACCTGCGCGCGGTCATGTCGATCAACCCGGGCCTCAAGATCTTCTCCGCCAACGGATACTTCGACTTCGCGACGCCCTTCTTCGAGACCGAGTACACGCTGGCGCACATGGGCCTCGACGCGAGCCTCGAGAAGAACATCTCCTTCGGCTACTACCCGTCCGGCCACATGATCTATCTGCACGAGCCGGCGCTCAGACAGATGAAGGCGGACCTCGCGGCCTTCTACGACCGGACGCTGGCGCGTTAGCCGGCGTTGTCAGCGGCGGCGCGGGGGCTTGCCGTACAGTTTCCGCAGCTCCGCCTTCGCCTTCTCGAGCCGCGCGCGCCGTCTGGCCGGCAGGCCTCGCCCGGCGCGGTTGATGTAGAAGGAGAGCATCGACATCGCCGAGCGGAAGGGCTCGCTCTTGCGCCGGCGGCTCTCCTCGGCGGAGCGCTTCAAGGAGAGAGCGATCGCGCGAGGGTCGTCCAGAGCGAACACTCCCGGCTCGAGATCCAGGGCCTTGCTCTCCCGGGTGACTCGCTGCGACCAGCGTTTCCGCTTCGGCACCGCCATCCTTCTCCCTCCGGCCCAGGACTCGGAACGACTGCAATTCTTGCTCCATCCGGCCCTCCTCGGGCAAATCGAGCGGCCAAACCTTTTTCCTCTCGTCTCGTATCCGTCGCCGGGCCCGGTCCGTGCTCCGGAAGTGGAAGCGGCCGGACCGACGTTTCGGCCGCGGCGGGCGGCCCGAAAGGAGGCCGGGGATGTTTCGCAGAGCTCTCGTGCCGTGGTTCGCCGTGCTCGCGCTCGCTCCGGCGGCGTCCCCGGCCTCGGGCGAGGTCGTGGACGTCGCGGACAACGGCTTCACGGTCAAGACCACGGTCGCCGTGCCGGTCGATTCGGAGAAGGCCTACGCGACGGTCGTCGAAGGCGTCGCCAGGTGGTGGGACCCCGAGCACACCTATTCGGCGGATGCCTCGAACCTGTCGATCGAAGCGAAGCCGCAGGGTTGCTTCTGCGAGAAGCTTTCCGGTCAGGGCTTCGTGCGGCACATGACCGTCATCAATGCAATGCCCGGCAAGCTCCTGCGCCTGGAGGGCGGCCTCGGGCCGCTCCAGGCGATGGCCGTCTCGGGCATCATGACGTGGACCTTCAAGCCGGCCGACAAGGGGACGACGGTCGAAATGCGTTACTCCGCCGGCGGCTACAACCCGCCGGGCTTCAAGGATCTCGCTCCCCTCGTCGACTCGGTCCTCCGGACCCAGGTCGAGCGCTACCGGCGATTTCTCTCGACCGGAAAGCCGTAGCGGCGGCCGGCGCTTTGGGCACCGCCCCGGCGACATCCGGCATCCGCGCGCGGATCTGCGCAGTGGTCGCGCGCATCCCGCGCGGCCGCGTCGCGACGTACGGGCAAGTGGCGCTTCTGGCGGGCATGCACGGACAGGCGCGCCTCGTGGGCTACGTGTTGAGCGGGCTCCCCGACGGGAGCCGGCTGCCCTGGCATCGCGTCGTCAACGCGCGCGGCCAGATCAGCGCCCGCCGCGACGGCGGTCCGGAGAGCATCGTCCAGCGCCTGCGCCTCGAGCGCGAGGGGGTGCGGTTCGATTCCCGCGGAAGCCTCTCCCTCGAGCGGTATCGCTGGCGCCCGAGGCGAGGCCTTCGCGCCTGAGCGTTTCGTTCCGGCGTTCTCTTCGCCGAGAACCCGCCGGCGAAACGGGCCGGCGCGCCGGCCATGGCCGCGCTCCGGCCCGAAGAACCTCGAAGGAATGATCGAGCAGCTGGAGGCCGGCAAGGACATCGACTGAATTCGCCGGCTCGGGCCGATGAGTCCGGGTCTCGCTTCGGCCTCCTCGTCCTCGGGAATCTAAGCGAGCGCTAAAGAACGAGCTCCGGGGCGCGCCGATTGCAAAGCTGTCGCCCGGAGTCGTTTTCGGATTCCTGGGCGACGGATTTCAAAGGAGGTCGAGATGAGAAACGATCGAACGACGACCGCACTGCTGGCCCTGCTGCTCCTCTTCGGATCCGCAGCGGGCGCGGGCGCAGCGGGCAGACGGACGGCCGCGAAGGCGGGCTCCCCTCCCGCCGACGAGGATAACGACTATCGCGTCACCATCCTCGTTTCGAACGAGGAGGACGAAGCGCCCGTCCAGGATCCCAAGCTCGTCAACGCCTGGGGCATCGCCGCGAGCTCCTCGAGCCCGTGGTGGGTGGCCGACAATGGCAGCGGGTTCTCGACGCTGTACACGGGCGACGGCGTCAAGCTGGGGCTCGAGGTCCAGGTTCCGGGAGCGCCGACCGGAGTGCTCTTCAACACGAGCGGCCAGTTCCAGCTCGCCTCCGGCACGCCGGCCCGGTTCCTCTTCGCGAGCGAAGACGGCACCTTCTCCGGCTGGAACCCGGCGGTCAACCCCAACGCGATCGTCGTCTTCAGCGATCCGGGCTCGGTGTACAAGGGGCTCGCCATTCACGGGGACACGCTCTACTCGACCGACTTCACCGAGTGCGAGGTGGAATCCTTCCACGGGAACTTCTTCGACGACACCTTCGCGCAGTTCGACACGGCGGGAGGCTTCGAGGACCCGAGCATTCCCGCCGGCTACTGCCCCTTCGGCATTCAGGCCATCGGCGACTCGATCTTCGTGACGTACGCCAAGAAGGAGGGCATCGACGACGTCGCCGGCGTCGGCCACGGATTCGTGCGAGAGTTCGATGCCGACGGTCGCCTGCTCGCGCCGGTGGCCTCCCGGGGCCTTCTGAACTCGCCCTGGGGCCTCGCCCTGGCGCCGCCGGACTTCGGCAAGTTCGGTGGCTGTCTGCTGGTCGGAAATTTCGGCGACGGAAGGATCAACGCCTACTGCCAGAACAATGGGGGGCAGTGGCACCACGCCGGCCACCTGAAGCAGCGCCGGCACACGCTCGTCATCGACGGACTGTGGGGCATCGGTTTCGGCAACGGGCAGGCCTCGGGCTCGCCGAACGTTCTGTATTTCGCCGCCGGACCCGACGACGAGACCAACGGCTACTTCGGCAAGGTCGAAGTCGCCCCGTAGC
>JBLMXY010000067.1:0-4873 GCA_050257975.1 Acidobacteriota bacterium | reverse complement strand
ATGGTGTCCGAGCGTTCGTCCCGTCAGGGCATCAGCTTCCAACCCGGACTCCTGCGGCAATTGCCCGAAAGTCTACGCCGCGCGTCGCGCCACCTCGAAGCACGCCCGCGCCGACGGCCTGTGACGTCCCGGGCGCGCCGGGGCAGACCGGCCACGCCGCCCGGCTCAGCTCCGGCCGGCAAGCCGCAGCCGTGCCACCTCGGCGCTGAGCTCCCGTACCCGCCGGTTGAGCTGCTGGACGATCCCGAACACCAGCGTCGGATCCTTGCTGGCGCGGCGCAAGAAATTGCGCCGGTCCACGGCGAGCACGCGCACCCTTGTGATGGCGCGGGCGTTCGCGGAGCGTTCGCCGCGCTTGAGGATCACCTCTTCGCCGAGGTAGTCGCCGATGCCGCAACGTGCGACCGGCACCTGGTGTCCCTCGTGGTCGAAGAGGATCTCGACCTCGCCTTCGAGCACCAGGTACATCCGGTCGCCTTCCTCTCCCTGGCGGAAAAGGTACTGGCCGGCTTCGAACTCGATGCCCAGCTCTCCGGTGCGCATCGCGGTCCGCCGACGAGCCCTACACGCTCATGCTCGGCCGTCGTGCTCTCGACGGCAGGGCTGCCGCAAAGAGGTCGAGGGCCAAGCGCAGGAGCAAGGCTGGATGCAGGGAGCGCAGCAGGATGTCCCGATACGAGGCGCTACCGGAGAACGTGTCCCACAGCACCGTGCTCATCCGGGGCGGCCGTCCAGGGTGGCTCTGCTCGCGGGCGACCAGGTTCAGGAGGGCTCGGCGCGCGAAGCGCCAGGCCTGGAATCGGCGCACCACGGCGAAGACGACCCTCCCGAGGGCGTTGTCCAGCGCGATGGCGCGACACACGGGCCAGTAGCGCAGACGGAAGTCCGCCGCCGACACGCCCTCGTACACGGCCGCGCAGGCCGCCGCCTTGGCCGTGCGAAACGCGGAGCCGATGCCGTCCTTGTAGAGGCGTGCCACCCCCGCGTCGCCGATCATCACCATGCGATCGCCATAGGGCCGGCTGCCGCCCCCGACGTTCATCCTGGGCGCACACCCACACCCGGCCTTCTCCTCTCGCGAGCCCGAAGGCAGGCAGCCCCCGACCTCGTGAGCGCCGAGGAACGTCTGCACCATCGGAGAGTCGATCTCCTTCCCGATCAGGCAAAGGGAGACGTATTCCCCCTTGGGGATCAGCGCGGCCAGCTCGAGCCGAGGTATGTCGAGCAGGAAGACGTGCATCGAGTCGCCAAGGCTCTGCCGGATCACCGCACGGCCCACGAAGTACTCGCGGATAGCCGTCCTGACGGTGCGAGGCTCCGCAGCTTGGAAGTCTTTCAGGGACCGAGGGCCCGCTCCGTTCACTCCCCAGGCGACGACCACCAGGTCGTAGCGCTCGCGCACACCGTCTCCCTCGAGCACCGGCAGGCCGCCCTCGCGAGACAGTCGATCGATCCGTCTTCGGACCACGCGAGCGCCGCGCGACTCGGCTTGCCCCAGCAGGAAAGCGTCGAAGCTCTCGTAGCGCGTTCCCTTGGCGAGTGTCGGTCCCAGGCCGCGGTGAACGGCGCCGATACGCTTCTCCCGCATCGGCGTGCCGATGCAGACCTCCCCGACGTCGGTGTGGAGAACGTAGGAATCGATGCCGCGCTGGACTACGGTCGACGGCAATGCGACGCCTTCGGCGGCGAGATCCTGGATGAGCGATTCGGAGACGATCCCTCCGCACTTGTTGCAGCCCAACGGACCTTCCAGGCGAAAGTCCTTCGGCTCGTACACGTCCACCGAAAGGCGCAGCCCGGCCCGACTACCCAGGTCGAGGACGAAGATGCTGAAGAACGATCCCGCCGGCCCGCCTCCGATCACCCCGATGCGGGCGCCGTCCTCGAGCGGTCGGCGGCTGAGCCGCCGGCTCTGGCGCCTGCCGGCCCTGACGACTCGTCCTTCCACGTCTGGAACCTGACGAATGATAGGTTATGAAAGCTACGAGTGCACTCGATCCGCGGCAGGCGGAGGTTGCGACGGGTGAATCTTGCCGGCGCAGACGGGCCGGGCTAGCATCGGCCATTCATACCCCGCGTGCGTTCGCTGCTCCGGCCCCGTCGCTCTCGACCCCGCCTCGAGGGCGTTGCGCTGCTTCGTCGACCGGACCTCGGCGGTGAAGGCGTGACACTTCCGGCTGGGACTCGCCTGGGCCCGTACGAGATCCTCGCGCCGCTTGGCGCCGGCGGGATGGGGGAGGTGTACCGGGCGCGGGACGCCCGGCTCGGGCGGGAGGTGGCGGTCAAGGTGCTGCCGCAGCACCTCTCTTCCGAGCAGGCGCGGCAGCGCTTCGAGCGCGAGGCGAAGACCGTCTCCCTGCTGTCGCACCCGCACATCTGCGCGCTCTACGACGTGGGGCGGGAGGGGGAAACCGAGTACCTGGTGATGGAGCTGCTCGAGGGGCAGACGCTGTCCGATCACCTCGCCAAAGGCGCGCTGTCTTTCGAGCAGACGCTTCGTTACGGGATCCAGATCGCGGACGCGCTCGACAAGGCGCACCGGCAGGGAGTGGTGCATCGGGACCTCAAGCCCGGCAACGTCATGCTGACCAAGGCGGGGGTGAAGCTGCTGGACTTCGGGCTCGCCAAGGAGATCGCGCTCCCCGGTTCTCCGGCGAGCCTGACGCCCCCGACGCAGGCGAACCTGACCCAGGCGGGGACGATCCTCGGGACGTTCCAGTACATGGCGCCGGAGCAACTGGAGGGCAAGCAGGCCGACGCGCGCACCGACATCTTCGCTCTCGGGGCGGTCCTCTACGAGATGGCCACGGGCAGGAGGGCGTTCTCGGGATCGAGCCAGGCGTCGCTCATCTCGGCGATCATGAAGGAAGAGCCGGCGCCGGTTTCCTCGATCCAGCCGCTCACACCCCAGGCCTTCGATCACGTGGTCCGGACCTGCCTCGCGAAGTCCGCCGACGATCGTTGGCAAAGCGTGCACGACGTGGGCAGGGAGCTGCAGTGGATCCGGGAGGGCGGGTCGGAGCGCACGGCGCCCGCCGCCCGACGCACGAGAGTGCTGGAGAGGGCTGCGTGGGCCGTCGCGGCCGCCGTCGCGGTCGCCCTCGCAGTCCTGCTTCGACCCGCCCCGACCGCTTCGCCCGGATTCAACAACGCCGTCAGCTTCGGAGTCTCGCTGCCGAAGGCCGTCTCCTCCGCCGCGGTCAATCCGGTGAACACTTCGTTCGCGCTCTCCCCGGATGGCGACTCGCTGGCGCTCCTCGGGTCGACGCCGGAAGGGAGACAGATCTTCCTGAGGGCGCTCGCTGCGCGAGAGTCGAGGGCGGTCCCCGGAACGCTGGGGGCTCTCTCCCCCTTCTGGTCGCCCGACGGGAAGGACCTGGCCTTCTTCGCCGAAGGCAAGCTGAGGCGGATCGCTCTTTCGGGCGGCCCCGCCGTGACGCTGTGCGACGTCGCGAATGCGGGCACCGGGACCTGGGGACGGGACGGCACCATCCTGTTCTGGGAGTGGGGGGGGACCCGTGCCCAGGTCCTCCTTCGCGTGCCGGCGTCGGGCGGCCCGGTCACCGAGGCGACGCGCCGTGCCGCGCGCCCCGACGCCTCCCAGGGCTGGCCCACGTTCCTGCCGGACGGCAAGCACTTCCTCTTCGTGAGCGACAACGGCGAGGCGTGGCCGAAGGAGGAAGAGCGGCAGATCCGGATCGGAGAGCTCGGCTCCCTCGAGACGCGCTTCGTCGCGCCCACCGAGTCCCGCTGCGAATTCGCCGCACCCGGGTACCTGCTCTTCACCCGGGCGGACGCCCTGTTCGCCGAGGCATTCGACCCGGATCGCGCGGTCCTGCGCGGTGAGCCTTTCCCGGTCGCGTCGAACGTCAGGACCTACGGGCCGACCGCAGCCGCCGACTTCTCCGTCGCGCAAAGCGGCCCGGTCCTGGCGATCGGCGACTGGCTGCGCAGCCGTCTGGTCTGGGTCGCTCGCTCCGGCCGGGAAGAGGGAGAAGCTCAGCCTGAGGGCTGCTTCAACTCGGCGCGGCTCTCGTCTGCCGGGGACCAGTTGGCCTTTTCACAGCTCGACCCGCGGCTGGGGACCGCAGATCTCTGGATCGAGGACTTGAAGCGCGGGACCACGGAGCGCGCGACCTTCGATCCGGCCGGCGAGTTCGCCCCCGTCTGGTCCCCCGGGGGCAAGAGGCTCTTCTACGCCGCGGACGTCGGAGGTGGGCCGCCGGATCTCTTCTGGTTGGACCGGACCAGCGGCAAGACCGCTCTCCTCTTCCACCAGGAGAGCATCAAGATACCGGCGGACGTCTCCCCGGACGGACGCTTCCTGTTGTACGACGAGTCCGTCAGGAAGCAGACGCTGATCTCGGTCTTGCCGCTGACCGGGGAGAGCAAGCCCTTCCGGTTGTTGCCCGACGACCCGTCCAGCGAGCTGGACCCGCGGTTCTCGCCGGATGGCCGCTACCTCGCGTATGTCTCCTACGAATCGGAGAAGCCCGAGGTGTACGTGCGCCCGTTCCCAGGCCCCGGGCAGGCCTGGCGCGTGTCCCGCTCGGACGGCAGGGCGCCCCGCTGGAGCCGTGACGGCCGTGAGATCTTCTTCGTGTCCGGGGACGTGGTGATGGCCGCGGCGGTCCGCCGCGAGCGCGGACTCGAGACGGACACTCCTCTTCCTCTCTTCTCGGCGAACCTGTGGGGAGAAGGGGACAGCGTCGTGTACGAGGTCGGCTCTGACGGGCGCTTCCTCCTGCTGGAGCCGGCTGGAGAGCGGCGCGACTCGGGCGTTCACGTCCTCGTGAACTGGCTCGCGGGGCTCCGGAAATGACCGAGGCTCGCCCGCGTTCGAGCAGGAGGCCCGCGCGGCAGCCCGGCTCAG
>JBLMXY010000066.1:0-11256 GCA_050257975.1 Acidobacteriota bacterium | reverse complement strand
CCGCTTCCCCGATAATCCGCCTTCCCCGAACGACTGGGAGGTCGTTCAATGGTAGGACAACTGGCTCTGGACCAGTGAATCGGGGTTCGAGTCCCTGCCTCCCAGCCAACACGTCGCTCGCTCCCGAGGCGCGCGCCTCCTCCCTCGGCTACTTCGGGAGACTTCGCGCGCCACGACCGGGGCCAACTCGGCGGCATAGAATCCTCGCCGCGATCGCTCGATGACACTGACAGCGGGAACCCGGCTCGGCCCCTACGAGATCCTGGCGCCGCTCGGCGCCGGCGGCATGGGAGAGGTCTACCGGGCGCGGGACGCGCGGCTGGATCGGACCGTCGCGATCAAGGTGCTGCCCGCGCACCTCTCGTTTTCTCCGGAGCTGCGCCAGCGGTTCGAGCGCGAGGCGAAGGCGATCTCGCAGATCTCGCACCCGCACATCTGCGCGGTCTACGACGTGAACCGCGAGGGCGAAACCGAGTACCTCGTCATGGAGTACCTCGAGGGCGAGACCCTGGCCGTGCGCCTCGGCAAAGGTCCGCTCCCGGTCGAGCAGTTGTTGCGATACGGGATCGAAATCGCCGAGGCGCTCGACAGCGCGCACCGGCAAGGGATCGTGCATCGGGACGTGAAGCCCGGAAACGTCATGCTCACGAAGACGGGCGTCAAGCTCCTCGATTTCGGTCTCGCGAAGTTCCAGTCGGGCGGTCCGGCGACTCTGTCCAGCGATTCCCGTCTCGCGACCGAGGTGCAGGCGAGCCATCCCCTGACCGAGCGCGGCCGGGTGATCGGCACGTCCCAGTACATGGCGCCCGAGCAGCTCGAGGGCAGGGACGCCGGCGCGCGAAGCGACATCTTCTCCCTGGGCGCCGTGCTGTACGAGATGGCGACCGGGAAGACGGCCTTCTCCGGCACGAGTCAGGCCTCCCTCATCACCTCGATCCTGCGCGACGATCCTCCCGCAATCTCGGAGATCTTGCCCCTGACGCCGCCGAAGTTGGACCGCGTCGTCAAGGCGTGCCTGGCCAAGGACCCGGATAACCGCTGGCAGAGCGCATACGACCTCGCAACCGAGCTGAAGTGGATCGCCGAAGGAGGCTCGGAGGCCGAAATCCAGGCGGCCGCGCAGCCGGCGCTTCGCCCGCGGATCGCGTGGATGCTCGCCGCGGTGCTAGCCGCGGTGGCCGCGGGCGCTCTGTTCTTCGCCGCTCGGCCCCGGGGCAACCCCAAGCCGCTCGCCTTCCGCCAGCTCAACTTCAGGCCCGAGGCCATCTTCCAGGCCGCCTTCGCGGCCGAGCAAGATACCGTCGTCTACAGCGCCGCGGTCGAGGGCAACACGCCGCAGATCTTCGCGGTGCGCCCCGACTATCCCGAGCCGCAATCACTCGGTCCGCCCGGCCTGAACCTGCTCGCCGTCTCGTCCAAGGGTGAGCTCGCCGTCCTCATTGGCGCCCGGTACGTCTGGCATCGGCTCTTCATCGGCACACTGGCCCGCATGCCCTTGAGCGGCGGCGCGCCGCGGGAGATCCTCGAAGGGGTGAGGCAGGCCGACTGGTCGCCGGATGGATCGCAGCTTGCCATCATCCGCGAGGTCGGGGGCAAGGATCGGCTCGAGTACCCGATCGATCACGTGCTCTGCGAGGCCAGCGGCTACATGACCGATGTGCGCGTCTCCCCTCGGGGGGATCGGATCGCGTTCTTCGAGCACCCGCGAAAATGGGACGACCGGGGTTCGGTCAACGTCGTCGACCTCGCCGGAAAGAAGACTGAGGTTTCCGAAGGCTACTGGAGCGCGCGAGGGCTCACCTGGTCGCCCGACGGCGAGGAGGTTCTGTTTTCCGCGAGCGCGAACGGCGGCAGCTACACCGTCTACGCCGTGACGCTGGCCGGGAGGAGGCGCATCGCCTTCCAGGCGCCCGGCGGCCTCACGATCCAGGACGTGGCTCGAGACGGACGGTGGCTCGCGACGCGCGGGGACTTCCGCTACAGAGCGATGGTCCACACTCCCGGCGCGGAAACGGATCGAGACCTCTCGTGGCTCAATACCTCGCATGCGCGGGCGCTTTCCAAGGACGGGCGAACGCTTCTCTTCGCCGAGACCGCCCTGGGAACCAACTACGCCGTGTGCCTCCGGAAGACCGACGGCTCGCCGGTGGTCCGGCTGGGTGATGGATGGCCCGCGGACCTGTCCGCCGACGGCAAGTGGGTGCTCGCCGTGGTCCAGACCCGTCCGCCGGAGCTCGTGATCTACCCGACCGGGGCCGGCAGGACCCGGCGGCTCGAACGAGGCGCTCTCGAAAACTACGCGAGCGCCCAGTGGTTCCGCAACGGCAAGACCGTCCTGATCTGCGGCAACGAGCCCGGCAAGGAAACGCGCTTCTACGTGCAGGAGATCGGCGGGGGGGCTCCGCGGCCGGTCACTCCGGAAGGCACCCGCGAAGGGCGGGTCTCCCCGGATGGGGCGTTCGTTCTCGCACGGGGATCCGGCGGGACGTATGCCCTGTATCCGATCGCCGGCGGAGCGCCGCGGCCCATGCCGGGGTTCACGGAGGCGGACGTGGTGGCCCAGTGGGCCGCCGACGGGCGGTCGGTTCTGGTCTATCGCCGCGCCGAGATTCCCTGTCGCCTCGAGCGCGTCGACCTCGCCACCGGGCAACGGGGCCTCTTCAAGGAGTTCGCGCCCGCTGAGCGCGACGGGCTCCTGTCTCTGCGAGACATCTTCATCACGGATGACCTGCGGTCGTACGCGTACACGACTTATTACCAGGTGTCGAGCCTGTTCGTGTCGGAGAGCGGGCAATGAAATGCGCACCGGGCGGATTCCGCGAGCAGGGCGAGCCGCGCATCATTCTGAATGGAGGCCGCGAAGTGAGGTCCCGGGGAGGCCTGGATACACGCCCCCTCTACTGAGGCATTGCACAGGGGCGATGTCTGGATGGATCGGGATGTCGGACCGACTACCAGGCACCTCGCCCGGGCAACGAGCGCGTGTGGTTGAACGTATATTCGCCGAGCAGGCGCTCGCCGCCTGTCTCATCGAAGGCGACCAGGCGCGCGATCACCTTGTGCGTGGGCGCGGCCTTCGCGAACTGGATGGACTCCTGATAGGCAATGCTGCTTGTCCCGGAATGAACGGGGATGTCCGGTAACCGGACTTGTTCGACGCCTCGCTCGTCACAGATGCAGAGATCGACTCGTGTCGCCCCGCTCAGGTTCGCCGCCAGTCTCCCGATGAGAATGTCGTCCTCGGCTGTCACGGTGCACTGGACGCTGCCTCCCTGGGGTGGGGCGTATTCCCGAACTCGTAAGCCTTCCTCCGCGGCACGCCGAAGAAACGTGTCGCTCACGACCATTCGCAGGGTGCCCTCGCGCGCCAGGCTGCGGACCCCTTCGGCAAGCGCGATCACCTCGCGGAGCCGCGCCCCGCACGCGTCGCAGTCGAGCAGGTGCTCCTCGACGGCTTCCTCTTCCGGACCTGGCAGCGCGGCGAGCCAGTAGTCGGCGAGGACCGCCGCGTCGATCGGATCCGAGCAGTTCATGCGGCAAGACCCATGCACTCGCGCAGATCCCGAATGGCCCGATGGCGAATCACCCGGACGTTGGCCTCCGAAACTCCCAGGAAACTGCCGACATCGGCGCCGGCCCGCTCGTCGTAGAAAGTCATGACGATGACCGCGCGTTCCCGCTCCTTCAGATTCTGAACACAGCGGGTGAGCTGTTCATGGTCGAGGTGCGGCATGGACGGTTGGACCGGCGCCAGGAGGTCCGCTCCAAACTGATCGAGCAGGCGTTTCTTCCTCTGAGCGCCGCGGCGCAGGTCGAGCACCGTCATCCGGCACGTGCCCAGGACGAAGGACGTGAGCTTCTCCGGTTCACGCAGGCGACCCGCCCGCAGGGCTTCCAGCGTCGTGATGAGAACTTGCTGCGTGAGATCTTCGGAGGCGTGCGCGTCTCTCAGGTGACGTAACCCATAGAGCCGAATGCGCGGGGCCATCCGGCGGCACAGCTCGGCTTCGGCTTCGCGGTCGCTTCCGGAGCCGATCCGCCGCACCAACTCGGCATCCTCCACCTCAACGTCCATCCACACGCATCTTATGTGTAACGGGAAGGCTGCTCGTTACACATCCCGGACGTCAAGAGAACGGAAACCGGGTCCGACCTCCACTGTCGGACCGCTCAACGGAAGGAAGGCATCATGGTCAATTCGTACGAAGCAGCGCCCGATATCGAGGTCCTCACGTCGAACTTCCCGATCCCGGGCTACGGGCTGGTGCCGATCAACGCGTTCGTCATCAAGGGCTCGGAGCCCATCCTGGTCGACACGGGAACCGTGGTGGAAACCGGGGAGTTCCTGCCCGCGCTGCGGTCGGTCATCGATCCAGAAGAACTCAAATGGATCTGGCTCACCCACACGGACCTCGACCACATCGGCAGTTTGCATTCGCTGCTTGCCGAAAATCCTCAGATCCGGGTGATCACGACGTTTCTCGGCGTGGGCATCATGAGCCTGTCCGTCCCGCTGCCGATGGACAGGGTCTATCTCGTCAACCCGGGCCAGAAGATCACCGTAGGCGACCGCACACTCACAGCCTTCAAGCCCCCCGCGTTCGACAACCCTTGCACCACCGGCTTCTACGACGACAAGTCTGGGGTGCTCTTCAGCTCCGACTGCTTCGGAGCGCTCCTTTCAGCGGTCCCCCAGAACGCAGCGGACCTCTCGGACAAGGATCTGCGGGAAGGGCAGGTCTTCTGGGCGACGCTGGATGCGCCGTGGCTGCAGAAGGTGGACAGGGACGCCTTCGCGAGGGAACTGGACGGCATCCGCAGGATGGCGCCGAAGATGGTCCTGAGCAGCCATCTGCCGGCCGCCCCGGGAGACATGACCGAACGGCTGCTGGCTTCGCTAGCGGCCGCCCCGACAGCTCAGCCATTCGTCGGACCGGATCAGGCAGCTCTCGAGCAGATGTTGAGCCAGATGACGGAGGTGGCTTAAGAGCCGGCACACTCGATTGGGCCCGGTTCGCGGCATGGGGTAGTCTCCGGAAGCTCTTCCGATCTCTCGTGCCCTCCCCATCCCAGGAGCCTCCGAGAGGTAACCGCGCGGGGGGTGTTTGCGACGCGAGAGCCCGTGCTCGCGAAGCCCGCCCGTGACGGCATCAACGCGACTCCGGCGACCCCGATGCCTCCTGACGATGCCGCCGGGCTTCGGACTCGACGCGGTGCGTGTGTCCGTAGCGTGGACCGCTGCACACGACATCTTGCCAACCTTTTCCAACCTCGCCGAAGAACTCGGAGCAAACGGATTCCAAAGCACGGCGGATTTAATGAGGTTTCCTGGGATCAGGGCTCTGCTCCGGGCCGCCCCTTCACGCTCGCCGCTGCGCCTCGGCTGCCCGGAATACAATGGCCGACCGACCGCGCCGGAGGTCACCATGATGTGAGGCGAAGGACCTGGCTTCGACAATGCGCGCGTGCCGTCGGCACTCCCGCCGTCGGTGCCGTTCTGCTTCTGACAACCGCGTGCAGACGGGAGCAGGGTTCCGCGCCGGAGGCGGGCTTGAGAAGGCTCGTGACACCGGTCTCCGGGGTGAGCTGGCTGAAGCATCTCGGCCTGGCCCTCGACCAGACGAAGATGGGACAAATGGGAGGAGAAGGTGGACCGCCCGGGACGCCTCGGGTCGAGTCCCTCCCGCAAACGCGCAGCAGCCCGCTCGGCGGGGCAATCCGGCGCTTCTATTCCCAGTTCCGAAGGGGCCGGGGCAGATCGCAGGACGGCTTGAACGAGCCATTCCAGATCACCGGAGCCGACCTCTACCGGCTGGACTGTCGCTCGTGCCATGGCGCGACCGGCGCGGGCGCTCCGCCCGAGATCAACTCCCTCCTGGGACCCGCGGAAGCGACGTCTCCGGCGCTGGTCGAGCGGCGAATGAAAGACCGCGGCATTACAATGGACGGCGCTGCGGTGAAGTCCCTGGCCGCCGACGCGGAGCGACTGCTTCGGGACCGGCTCGTCCACGGCGGCGAGAAAATGCCTTCCTTCCCCCACCTGCAGGGCGAAGAGGTCGACGCGCTGGTGGCCTACTTGAAGAAGCTCGCCGGCGTGCCCGCCTCGGAGTACCGGGAGGTCCCGGTGACGGAGTCCGCTTCCCGGGTGGGCGAGCACTTGATCAAGGGAACGTGCCACATCTGCCACGACGCCGTCGGGCCTGGAAGCGGACACAGGATGATGATGCCGGGGATCATCCCCTCGCTCGCGAGTCTTCCGGAACAAGAGTCGCCCGGCGAGTTCATCCGCAAGGTCCGGTCCGGCGCCTCGAGCATGATCATGATGGGGATGACCGGAGCAGACCGCATGCCGGCCTTTGGGTACGTCACCGAGGAGGAGGCTGCCGCGGCATATCTCTACCTGGCCCGGTACCCCCCGAGACCGGCGCCCGGCGAAACCGCGTTGCGCAAGAATTCTGCGCGATTGATCCCGCCGGGGCCGTCGTGGTCGTTGCGCTCCAGCCAAACCCTCGTTGTCTTCCCGTTTGCCCGGAGGCTCCGCGAGCGTTGCCGACGCGCCTCGTTTCAGGCGGCTTTTCTGGCTCAGATTGCCGAGACATCCGAGTGGAGATGGAGCCAGCGCACGAAGTCCCGGCGCCTCAGCAGACCGACGAGTCGGTCGTTTTCGACGACCGGTACCTGACGCACGTCGAGACGGGTGATTTCGCGGAGCGCCGCGGCGGCGTCTTCCTGCGGCGGGATGACGCTTAGCTGCTGCCTTGGCGTCATGATCTGGCGCACGAGCGTCCCATCCCAGCGGTCTCGGGGGACCTTACGGACGTCTTCCAGGCAAACGAGGCCCGCCAGCCGATTGCCGTCGAGAACGGGAAAGGCGCGTTCGTCGGTGCCGATCAGGAAATCGTGAACCAGCTGACTGACCGCGATGTCGGAGGGAACGGTCGGGGTGTCGCGGCGCATCAACCGGGAGACCGGAACGCCTTCGAGCAAGTCGTAAACGACGAGTTGCCTGTAGGTGACCATCGCGGCGTTGTTCAGGAACCAACCGATCAAGGCGATCCACAGGCCGCCGATGAGACCGCTTCCGAAGAACGGCAGACGCGCTCCGAAGATCATCGCGATTCCGGCAAAGATGAAAGACCACGCGATGAGCCGTCCGACTTGCGAGGCCCACCTCGTGGCTTTTTGCAGATTCTTCGTCGCCGCCCACAGGAGAGACCGCAGGATCCGGCCTCCGTCCAACGGAAACGCCGGAACCAAATTGAAGAGCCCCACGAGAATGTTGATCGGACCCAGCCAAAGAAGGAGGGTGGAAAGAGGATCCAGTCGTGCGAGCGCGTTCAAGGGATTGCTGAGAGTCACTTGAACTCCTCCCGAGACGCCGCTCCCGAGCGTGAGAAAAGCGAATCCGAGAAGCACGCTCGTCAAGGGGCCGACGACCGCCATCACGAACTCCGTACCGGGTGAAGCCGGTTCGCGCTCCAGATTCGACACGCCGCCGAAGAGAAAGAGCGTGATCCGTCGCACCGGCAGGCCTCGCGCGCGCGCGACGAGCGAATGGGCCAGCTCGTGCGCCAGCACCGAAGCGAAGAACAACAGCGAGGCGGCCAGGGCCGTTCCCACACGCAGGCCGAGGCCCCAGCCCGGATGCCACTGGGAGAATCCGGCTGCCAGGTTCCATGTCACGAGGATGAAGATGAAGAACCAACTGGCGTCAACCTCGATCTCGATTCCAAAGAGCTTTCCGAGTCGAGCGCCCCCGCGACGGGTCGCTCGGCCCCGCCCTGCGGCCGTGGAGACGTTCGGATGGCTCACCTCCGTTCCAGGCATGATTTCCCCCTTCGATCCGTGGACCGCTCAACGGCTCCGTGCATCGAAGGCTCGAGAGCCGCGCGTCGTCGGAATTGCGAAAGCGTCTTGCGGTCGGCGCGATCGCGCCTGCGCCAGGCTCCCGGTCCTCTCCTTTCGCGCGTGCACGGGGGCGGTGCCCGGAGAGGGAATTCTCGACACTACGGCCTCGGCTCTGCCGGGCGCGCACCGTCCGGTCGCGCGGCGGCATCGGGGCCAGGCCCTCCACCGGCCCAGGCGACTGCGGTCTCGAGATCGCCGTAGCCGAAGCCCTTCACCTCGGCCTTCACGAAGTGCTCGCCGAACCGAGGCGCCAGGCTGGCGAGCTTGCTGTCCGCCGCCAGCGCGATCCTCTTCACCTTCTGATGGTGGTTGCGGACGAACCGCACGTGCCGCAGGAAGCTGCCCAGGTTCTCCCAGCCCGGAAACTCGCGAGCGTGAATGACGATGCCGTTGAGGTCGCCATGCGCCTCGATCCACGAATCCGCCGTGGCGGAGAGGGCGTCGAAGTCCTGCGCCCGCAAGGCTTCCCTGACCTCGACCACGATCACGCCGAGCTCGGGAAGGAGGCGGTGGGAGACACCGGCTCCTTCGGGCAGCGAGCCCAGCCACGCAATGGCCCTGTCACGCTCCTGGTTTCCGAAGACCCGCACCGGGCACGGCATCAGGAAACCGACGACCCGGGCGGTTTCTCGGATCCAATTGGCATCACTCACGATGGCACAGCCATCGAAAAGCTGCATGAAGCGAAGGCCGATCTTCGCATCTTCCCACGCGCCGCCCGCCGTGAAGCCCTCGAACTCCGGGCCGAACTGGTACAGGAACCGAACGCGACGACCCTCTCGCCGCGCCTCCTCGAGGAGCGGCTCGAAGACCTTTTCGTAATCCTCATTCGATATCTCCCCGACGGCCTTCAGGCCCTCAAGCCCTTGAGGAAGATCCTTCAGTCTCTCGAGCATTGCGGTTCCTCCTCTCCAATTGCCTCCCACCCGGTCAACGTCGCCGCGTCTCGAAGAATTCGGGTAGCCGAGCGACCCAGACCGGCCAACCGCCCGCGACGCCGCCGGATCGGTGATGACGACGCCGCAAGACTACGCCGTTTCCTCGCCGGGATCCTTGCGGCTCTCCACTCCGCGGCCCCCATCGAGTCGCGAGGAATGGCCGAACCGAGCTCACGGTTCCAGCCGGAGCCCATCGATCCGGCGAGGGATCGACCGGGCGCAGCGCGCCTCGCTCGCAGCCCGGACTCGCTGAACAGGCGCCCGCTCGAGAGGGCGTCGGAGCTCGCCCGAGCCGCTGCCGACCGAATCAGGCTGCGGAATCAGCCTGCAGGCGGGCGTGCAAAGGCATCAATCCGAGACTCGTGCTGCCCGCTCGCCGGGCGGCCAGAAGGACCGCAGGCCCGGGGCGAGGCGCTCGGCTGCCTCGCGGATTCGCTCGGGCGCCATGCTGCGGCCCATCGTGTTGGTCCGATTGACGTCGAGAACGACCGCCTTTCCGTCGTGGAGAACGTAGTCGACCTTGCCGCGGTCGAGGCCGAGGCGCCGGGCCGCTTCGAAGACGTCCGGGTGAGGCTCGACGTCTTCGTTGCGGATCGCCGTTCCCGCCTTGACGATGGGCGACGACGAGAAGGACCGGCGGCTGGTCCAGCGGTCGCCAAAGAGCGTCAGCTTGCGCAGGACGTACAAGTCGCCCTCGCGCTCGGGAAGGAATCGTTCGACGACGAGGTGCGGATTGAGCCACACGTCCTCGGGCACCTGTGCAACGGACTCGAGGACGGGGTAGTCGAACGTCGACAGCTGCCGCCGTATCCGCCAGGGACGACGGGAGAGCCGCAGACGCAGATCTTCCCAGGTCTGCGCGAGGCGGCCGCGCAGCACCTGCCGCTCGAGCGCGCCGCCGTAGTTGAGGTTCGTCTTGACGATCACGGGGCCGTCCCATTTCTCGCCCTCGGAGAGGAGGTTCGTGCTGACGACCCGTTTCGAGCAATCCACGCAGCGCCGATTGATCCCGGCCGCGTAGCGCGCCATGTGGCGGACGTAGGGCTCGGGCACGACCGTCAGATCCAGGTGATTGACGACCAGGTCGGCGTCGACAAACCGGTCGGTGCCGTGCTGCACGACGACCTCGATGCCCCACGAGCGCCAGACGTCGGCGATTCCCCAGATCTGGTACGGCCGCCGCTCGGCCCACCGGTCGCGCGCGTGGACGAGGATCACGATCCGGCGAGGAAGGTGTGACGACATCGCGGGCGCGGGGATGATACCTTCGGCCGATCGCAATGGACCGCGAGCGGCCCGTCCCGAACCCGTCCGCACGGCTCGTTCCTGCGTTGACGCTCGCGGACCTCTTCGGGCCCGGCATCGCCTACACGTCGCGCCGCTCCCCGACCATGGCCGGCTGGGGACCCACCGCGCACGGCGTCCCGGACTACCAGACGGGCAACCAGCTCACGATCGCCGGGCGGATGCCCTGCGTCGCGAGCGCGGGCGTCGCGACGGCGCCGGCGCTCCGGCTCCTCGCCGATGCCGGGCTTCCGATCGAGGCGGAACTCCACCTGTACCGATCGCCGGCCGAGTATCTCGACCTCCTGCGCCAGCTCGCTTCCCGCGGCCTCCGGCTTGCCGCGCAACGCGCGCACCCGCCGGAGGAGATCCAGCCCGCGGCGTCCCTCGTCCCCGTCGATCTCCTCTGCGCCCTCAACGACAAGGGCCGCATGGAAGAATTCGTGCCCGCCGGATGGCTGCCGCCGAGGCGCCTTCTCGAGGTCTCCGAACTACCGCCGGCAGAGGAGCTTCTCGCCGGCGGGCAACCCGTGGTGCTCAAGGTCGCGACAGCGCTTCCGAGCGGAGGCGGCCACGGCGTCTGGGTGTGCCGCGCGCCGGCGGATGTCGAGGCCGCGCGGGCGGCGCTTTCCCGCGAGCGCTTCGTCGTCGTCGAGAAATTCCTTCCGATTCGACGCAGCGTTTGCGTCCACGCCGTAGCCCGACGCGAGGGTTCGGTCTCGATCACCGGTTTCGCGGAGGAAGTCTGCGATGCCGACGGCCGCTGGCTCGGCAATTGGCTCGACGCCGAAGCGGACGCGCTTCCGGAGGAGGTCCCGCGCGTCGTGCGCGAGATCGTGGAGTCGGCGGCCGCTCGCGGCTATCGGGGCATCGCCGGCGTGGACGTTGGCTTTCCCGAGGACGGGCCGCCCCGCGTCCTCGATCTCAACTTTCGCGTCAACGGCTCGACGGGCGCCGCGTGGCTGCGGACCAGCGTCGAAAGAGCGCGAGGGGCCGGGTCGATGCGTCTGCGAAGTTTCTCGTGCGAGTCCGGCTTCCAGGCCCTGCTTCGCGCCGCCCGGGGCGCGATGGAGCGCCGGGCGCTGATTCCGCTCTGCCTCTACGACCCCGCGGCCAGCGCATCGGG
>JBLMXY010000065.1:0-29348 GCA_050257975.1 Acidobacteriota bacterium | reverse complement strand
CGCGGCGTCGAGGACACTTTCCTCGTGCTGGCGTCGATCAGGGGGCCGGATCCGGGGGATCTCTCGAGCGTGCCGGGCCCGCTCGATTTCGAGGCGGACGCGCCCGTCAAGGGCCTCAAGGTCGGTTACTTCCCGGCCTGGATGAAGGAGAGCCCGGCGACGGAGGTGGACCGCGCCGCGCTCGAGACGGCCCGCCGCCTCGGAATGACGGCGATCGAAGTCGGCCTCCCCGACTGGCCGTACGCCTCGCTCAATACGATCCTCTTCGCCGAGGCGGCGGCCGCCTTCGAGGAACTGACCCTCTCGCGCGGCGTCGATCGGCTCAAGATGCAGGTGCCCGACGGCTGGCCCAACACGTTCCGGCAGTCGCGCTTCCTCTCGGCGGTCGACTTCGTCCAGGCCGACCGCTTGCGCCGCAAGGTGGCCGGCGAGATGGCCCGCATCTTCGAGAAGGTGGACCTGCTCCTCGTCCCCGCTCTGCGCGACGAGATCCTGACGATCACGAATTTTACTGGGCATCCGGCGCTCACACTGCCGGCCGGCTTCGTCGAGGTGGCGCGGGCCAGAAGCGACTGGGCGCCCGACCCCGCGCATCCCCTGCCGGCCATCTCGCCGACGCGTCGCGTGCCGCACGGCGTCACGCTCGTTGGCCGGCTCTTCGACGAAGGGACGATCGGCCGGGCGGGAATCGCCCTGGAGCGGGCATTCGGCGTCTCCGGGAAGCGGCCTCCCGGATTCTGACGAAGGGGCGACAAGGGGGATCAGATGGAAAACCTCTTCGACCCTGGTACCTACGAGTCCATGCGGCAGCGCCTCGATCGGCTTTCTCCGGACGCCGCGCGGCAATGGGGAAAGATGACCGTGGCGCAGATGCTCGCCCACTGCTCGCGCGCCCTCGAGGTTGGCACCGGAGACCTTCCGCGCAAGCAGGCCTTGATCGGGAAGATCTTCGCTCCCTTCGTTCGGTCTTCCTTCCTCGGGGAAAGACCGTTCGGCAGGAACTCCCCTACCGATCCTGCTTTCGTCGTGTCCGACGAAAGGGACTTCGCACGGGAGAAGGAGCACTTGAGCCGGGTCATCGCGCGGTTCTGCCAGAAGGGCCCTGCGGAAGCGGGCAGGCAGACTCACTCCTTTCTCGGGAGGATCTCGGGAGAGCAGTGGGGCCGCGTGATGTACAAGCACCTGGATCACCATTTCCGACAGTTCGGGGCCTGACCGATTCCGGCCTGAGTACCCGGCGGGCGGATGTGGCGGTCGCGCCGCGCTCCGCGGCGTCGAATCGGCGTGGAGAAAGCCTTCGCGGTCTCAGGCAAACGGCCTCCCGCGCTCCGGTCGCTCGGGGCGATTCTGGCCTATTGCGCCTTGGCCGCGGGCAGGTCACGCACGCAGCGGAAGCCGCTGTCGTCCGTTCGCTCGTCTGGAGACAGGCGTCCCCGGTTGGAGATGCGCAGCTGTCTTGGCTTGTTCCTCCACGACCCGCCCTTGAGGACGTACTGGACCCTTGCCGCGCTGTCCGGCGGACCAGACTGGCCCGCGCCCGGCGTCGGGCCATAGACGTCCGCGCACCACTCCCAGACGTTTCCAAGCATGTCGTAGAGGCCGAATGCGTTTGGCTTCTTCTGCCCGACGGCATGAGCGCGCCCGGCCGAATTCCCCGCGTACCAGCCGATCTCATCGAGCGCCCCGTATCGCGCGGCCGGCGATCCAGCGCGTGCCGCATACTCCCATTCGGTCTCCGTCGGCAAGTGCGCCTGGTACGCCTGGCAGAAGTCTCGGGCATCGGCCCAGGTGACGTTGACGGCCGGCACGTCGTCGGCGCTCCACTTCGGCTGCTTCGGCGGCGTGCGGCCGGCGCAAACCGAGCAGTCGCGCAACTCCGCCACCGTCACCGGGCGGGTCATCATCAGGAAGGGCTTCGGCATGACGACGCGGCGGCGGGGCATCTCGTCTCTGTCACACTCCTCGTCGCCCTCCGAGCAACCCATCTCGAACTCGCCCGCCGGGATCTCGACCCAGGACAGAAGGGGCGGCCCCGCCGGAACAACGGCTGGCGCGATCGGAGCGCGAGCAGGAGTGATTGCGGGAGCAACGGAGACGGCTGGAGGCGCTCCCGAGGAAGCAGAGGAAGGTCCCGGCGGCCTGGCCGGGGCTGGAGGCGCAAACTCGATGCGCACGATCGCCTTCTGCCCGGTTACCTGGACGACCTTCGACCATCTCCGCCCGTCTGCCGCCACAGCCGAGACGAGATACTCTCCGGAGACGACTTCGAGCCTCGCGGGCTCATCTGCCTGCAGGTCCGCCACCTTCTGGCCGTCGACGCTGACCACGCACGCCGTGCCGGAGATCAGAAGCAGCGCCGACTTCGACGTTACGCCAGCCTCCATCTCCGCGCGACCGAGGCGGGCGACGAAGAGAAGGAGGAGGACGGAAACGACGGACCGAACGCGACGGCAACCTTCCATGAAGGCTCCTTCCCAGTGCGCCAAACATACGATATGCCGTCCAGCCCGGCTCGTCGCGCCGAGGGGGTCCCGGTAACCGCGGGCTGCCCGCCAAAAAAAGAGGCCCCTTGCGGGGCCTCGCACGGACGAGCGTCAGCGCGCTCGCCTTCTTCCTACGCGCGGAGGTATGAGGAGGCCGTTTCGTAGGTCTCCACCTTCGGCGTTCCCTCGATCACCGGGGTCAGCTTCGCCAGGACCTGCGGATAACCCGCGGTCTGGTAGGCGTCCGCGCTCTTGCGGTCGTCCCAGAGGCTGATGCCGACGGCGCCCGTCGGGTTGACGAGCGTCACTTCCTCCTGAAAGCCGTTCTGCTTGCGCAGAATGGGAAGGACTTCCTTCTCGAAGAGGCTGTTGAACTCCTGCTCCTTGCCGTTCTTGATCCGGAACTGGACGTTGCGTGCGAATCTCATGACACTGACTCCTTGGTCCTTGAGGTTGATGGTCTTCATCGGGAGCGCCCCGACACCGAAGGAGGAGCGGCGACGACAAGGTTTCGGAGCCGCAGGACCTTTGAAGGAACTCCACGCTATCACGATGAGGAGGGATAAAACCGCGCACGCGGACATTTCTTTTCGAGTTTCGGTCGGATGCCGACGCAAGTGTGCACGAAGCGCGCACTTTCCCGGGTCGTCCGCCACACTGGAGATTTCCCGGCAAATCCGCCCATCAGGAGGCAGGGCGAAAACCAGGAAAAGCCTGAGAAGAGCCAGAGGATTTCGCCTT
Organism: Acidobacteriota bacterium; assembly: GCA_050257975.1. Taxonomy (GTDB): domain Bacteria; phylum Acidobacteriota; class Thermoanaerobaculia; order UBA5066; family Gp7-AA6; genus DATBFU01. Next base: position 26,124 of record JBLMXY010000065.1, on the reverse strand, counting down.
CTCTCCTCTCCATACTCGAGAGCCGAGGAGGCTTTCGATGGCCGGTCGGCGCCGAAAGAGCCGGGCACCCCGTGAAAACCCGCCTCGAGACTTCCATGACGGCGGTTCGTCCTCACGGAATCGCGCCCGGCGACGCGTTGAAGTAGATTTCGCCCAGGACTCCTCTCGGATCGGGGCCAACGGGAGCAAACTTCGCAGGGCGGCTGAAAGCCCGAACTGACTGCCATGAAGGCGTGGGGCCCGACTCGTTTTCGCCGCCTCCGGCCCGCTTCGGCGTTCCGGCGGCTCCCGCTCCTGCTCTGCCTCGGGCTGCTGGCCGCCGCCGCCAGGGCCGACGATGACGTCGCGGTGCCGGGCGGCCCGGCTTCGGTACGGCGCCTGCTCGGCCTCGATCCCGAACGCCCGGATGCCGCCTTCGTTCTCGACCTTCACGAGTTCCTCCTGTTCGGCGTTCCCGAGGAGGCGACCTGGTCGAAGATCGAGGCGCGACGGCGGATCGTGTTCTTCGCGGAAGACCTCGCGGAGTGGCGTCGGCTCTTCGGAAACCCCGCGAGCTTTTCTCCCGCGCCCGCGGCCGATTGGAAGCGATGCGAGCGCGCGCTCGAGTGGCTGGGCTTCGAGGTCCGAGGCAACGGACCGTCGTTTGAGGCCGACCGGCGCGCCGACGAGAAATCCAAGCGCCGCCAGTCGTTCCTCGACGCGCTGGGCACTCCAACCGCGAGCTTCCTCGGGACGCTTCACGCCGGAAGCACGGCGACCATCGCCTGCGGCGATGGAACGGCGCCTCTTCCATTCGGTCTCGCCGCCTGGCGCGAGACACTTTCCGAGCCGGACCTGACGACGGCGAACGCCTTCCTCTCCTTCGTCCGGAACGTTCGCGCCTCTCGAATGCTCGTCGCGCTCCAGGCCCTCGACCCGCAGACCCGCGAGGCGATTCGCGCCCTGCAGAGCGCCAAAGGAGACCGGCGGAGCGGCTGGAGGATGCTCTCCGAGGAGGGCCTGGACGCGTTTGCGAGCCATCCGGAGGCGCTTCTGATTCGAGAGGGGCGCATCGTGCTGCCCGGAGGACCGCAGGCCGACCCCATCTGGACCGATGTCTTCGGGGTGGCGCCCTCCGACCGCGGCGCCTTTCTCGAGGCCTTCTACCGCAAGGACGGCGGGAAGGCCGCATACGTCGTCGACGTCCTCGGCCACCTGCCGGAGGAGACGGCTCGGAAGGTGCTCTTCGGGAGCGCCGGCGTCGAGGCCGTCGGCCGCTTTCGCAGGCTGTACGCTTCGATCGATTCGGGCGCGGCGGGCTTCGAGGCGGCGCGCCGCGACCCGTACGACTTCGCGCACCTGGCGCCGTGGCTCGGGCTGGCCGAGCGTCCGTCGCTCTCTTCGCTGCTCGCCCGGCCCGCAGAGGGCGCCTTTCCGCGCAACGAGGCGGAGCTTGCGGCCGCTCTCGCCCGCGAGAGAAGAAACTCGATTCCCGGGGAAGACTCGATCCCATTTCCCTTTCCGCCGCCTTCGTCCCGGCGCCGATTCCTGTTCCTGTCGGCCTTGCTCGCAGATCGCCCCGTCCTGACGGATCCTGGCGTGGTCCTGCTCCTCGAACGGGGGTTCGACCGCTTCTCCTCCTCGCTCGCGGTCCTCGAGGACCTGCCTCTTTCCCGACCCGAGCTCGCGCGGCGGTATCTCTTCACCCTCGACCGGCTCGAACGCCGGCGCCCTTCGCGCGACGCCGAAGTCAGCGCGGGACTCTTCGAGGGCGACGTCGAGCTGCTCACCGAGATGGCCCGGGCCGGATCGCTCTCGGCGGCGCAGGCCGAAACGCTCCTCGAGGCGCTCCTCGACGTCCCGCTCTTCGCAAGGGAGGACGTCTCGCCCGCGCAGGGCGAATCGGCCTTGTTCGAGTGGCTCTCGAGTCGGCTCCTGCAGGCAATCGCGCGGCGGCCCGGGGAGGAGGGCCTCGAGTCGGACGATCGGCTGGATCGGGCCCTCGTCGGTCCGCCGGCGGAGGCGAAGTTCCAATGGCGCGGCGCGACATACCGCTTCGATGCCGCGGAGGACGAGATCTCGCGCCGGCGCGCCTTCCGCGAGAAGCAGAGCCTGACGCGCGTGTCCGAGCTCGAGGAGCTGCATCGGATTCGCGAGGCCGCGGCGGCCGCCGCGGCGAGGGGCGATCTGGCCGGGGCCAGGAGCGCCGCGACCGAGCTCGCCGAGAGCCTCGGACTCGCCGGTGAGACGACCGCCTCCCGAACCGACTCGGTCGACGAGAGGATCGAAAAAGAGGAGGCGCGCGCGCGCCGGGCCCTTGCGGACGTCGCCGCGCTCGGGGGCGGCGCATGGGCCGCTGCGTTCTCCGCGAAGCTGGAGGCCGCGGACGCCGTCCTTGCCGGGCGCCACCTGGAGGCCGTGCTCGCGCACGTCTATGCCGCGAGCGCGAGGGATCCGGACGATCTCTACTTCCAGGATCCTTTTTTCGTGCGCCGTCACTCCTTCCGCACCGTCGAGAAGGGCGGCTCACCCGCCCGGACCGCGTTCACCGAGACCGCCCTCATCGAGGAAGACCGCGGAGGAGGCTCGCGCATCGCGGGATCGCTGTTCGGCCTCTCCCGCGTTCTCGCGACGCTCCATGCCGACCAGCTCTCGCGCGGCGCGGCCGCCGGAGCCCCGAACGAGGCGATCCTCGCCGGACTGATCACGCCCATCTGGCAAATGCGCGTCTCGCGGCTCGATGACGACAGCCTCGAATTGGTCGCGGCCGCCTGCCGCGCGACGGAGGAGCTGGCGCAGGCCCTCGCGGCGCTCCCGGCCGCGCGGCGCTTCCCCGCCTGGGACGGCCTGGCGCGCGACCTGGTCTCCCGATCGCGCCTCGCCCGTTTGTCCGCTCTGGAGGGACCGCCGACCGCGCAGGCGGTTTCCCAGCACCTCTCTGCCTCGGACCTCTATCGCATCGGAAGGAGGCTGCTTCGCGCTCGGGTCCCCGGGCTGCCTCCGCCGCCGGCCGCGGCAGAGGCGAGCGAAGCGATGGCGCGCCTCGTGAGGACTCGGGGAGCGGAGGGACTCCGCCAGGCGCTGGCGGAGTTCGGCCCGTCGGCGGAGAACTATGCCGGCCGTTTCGGGCTGGCGGACATGGACATGCCCGCCTACGAGCGGCTGTCCGCCTATCGGCGTCCCGAGATGCTCGGCGATCGCCTCTACGATCTGAAGATCGCGGCCGCCTGCCGGGTCGCGCAGGCCCGACTGCCGGCGGCGATCCTCCCGATCGTGCTTCCGGCGGCGCTCGACGCGATGCTGGGCCGCCTTCGGATGACCTATGCGTACGACTGGAGAGCGACGACCCGCGCCGCATCCGACTTCTCCGCCAGCGATCTCGAGGCGATCATGGACGATGCCGTCCGGGCCGGGCGCATCGTCCGGGACGACGAGCCGGTCCAGAAGGAGGCCGCTTCATGAGGTCGCGCCGGCGGACGAGTTTCCTCGCAGCGGTCCTGCTCGCGGCGGTCTCGACATTGCGGGCGCAGTCCGTTCCGGAGGCGGCCGCTTCCGAAGAACGCCCGGCGCTCGAGATTCTCGAGCCGACCTCCGCCGCCACGCCGGTCGGCGACACGCTGATCCGCGTCTTCGCCCGGGGCACACGGCCCGGCGACACGATGGACTTCTTCGTGGACGGCCGAAAGGTCGGCGCCGCGGCGGGCCCGCCCTGGGAAGCGACGTGGGCGGCAGGCGAGACGGTCCGGCGGCACGTCGTCACGATCGCGCTGCTTCGCGGCGGCCGGGAGATCGCGACGGCCCGCGTGAACACCCGCGAACCCGGCTTCACCGATCGGGCGATGGCGAGCGCCGTGGCGCTGGCGCCGATCGTCACCGACCGGTCCGGGCGCTACATTCTGGGCCTCCAGAAGGCCGACTTCACCGTCCTCGACAACGGCCGCCCTCAGCAGATCGACACCTTCGACGCGGTCGACTCGCCGCTCGCGGTCGTGCTGGTCCTCGACGTCTCGGCCTCGATGCAGCCGAAGCTCGACGAGGCGACGCGCGCGGCGCGCCTCTTCGTACGGGCCGTCAAGCCCGACGACCGCGTCGGCCTGGTCACGTTCAGCACCGGAATCGTGGAGTCGGTGCGCCTCGCTCACGACCGCAAGCGCGTCCTCGCCGTTCTCGAATCCGCCCGGCCCGAAGCCGAAACGGCGCTCTACGACGCCATCGCCGCCGCCTTGCGCGAGCTCAAGGGCGTGTCCCAGCGCAAAGCCGTCGTGGTCTTCACCGACGGCGAGGACAACCACAGCCGACTCTCGGTCGGCCAGGTCATCGAGATGGCGCGCGGGTCGGAGGTCTGCATCTACGCGGTCGCCGAAGCCGCCTCCGACCAGAAGCTGGCGCGCTTTCTCGAGCGCCTCGCCGACGAGACCGGCGGGCGCTCCTACCCGATCGCGCACGTCCGAAAGCTGTCGGACACCTTCTCGGCGATCGTCAAGGAGCTGCGAAGCCAGTATTTCCTGACTTACACGCCCTCCAACCGCAGGCCCCACACGTGGCATTCCGTGGACGTCCGCGTCAACCGTCCGGGAGTCGTCGCGAGGGCGAAGAAGAGGTATCGCGTTCCGTAGCCCGGTTGCCCCTCCCTCACGCTCGTCCGTCCATGCGGCGTCCGTGCGCCCCGTGCGGTAGTCTGGAAGCCATGCGCCGAATCGGATCGCCGCGACGGGGCGTCGGCAGGGCGACGCTCCGGAGCCCGCGGCTCCCGCGGCGGCCTTGAGCTCGTCCGCGGCGGCTTCCCCGGCGGCGCCGATCCGCGGCCGCGCACGTCCCCGAGCCCTTCCCCTTCTTCTTCTCGGCATCGGCGTCCTGCTGCGCGTGGCGCAGTACCTCGCCAACCGGTCGCTCTGGCTGGACGAGGCCTACCTCGCCTCGACGATCCTTCATCGCTCGTTTGCCGGACTGCTGCGGCCGCCCGACTACGGCCAGATCGCTCCCGTGGGGTTTCTCGCCCTCGAGCGCGCCGCGGTCGAGATCTTCGGCGACAGCGAGTACTCCCTGCGGCTGGTTCCGCTCGCCGCCGGGCTCGCCTCGCTCTTTCTCTTCCGGCGTGTGGCGCTGCGAATCCTGCCGGCTCGCGCCGCGACTCTCGCGCTCGCGCTCTTCGTCTTCTGCGATCCGCTGATCGGCTTTTCCTCCGAGCTGAAACAGTATTCCCTCGACGTCCTGGTCGCGCTCCTCGCGCTCGATTGTTCCCTCGACGTCGGGGAGAATCCCGGCCGACGCGCTCCCGTCGCGAGGCTCGCGCTCCTCGGCGCCGCAGCCGCGTGGTTTTCGCTGCCTTGCATTTTCGTTCTGGCGGGAGTGGGCTCCGCGCTTTTCCTTCGCGCCCTCCTTCGGCGTGACCGCGGCCAGGCGGCCGCGCTGGCGGGAGCCGGCGTTCTCTGGGCGGCGAGCTTCGCGGTCCTCGACGCGGTCTGGCTCTCGAAGATCGGGCGCAGCCCCGAGGTCCTCGCCTTCTGGTCCCGCGCCTTTCTGCCGCTTCCGCCGCGTTCCTTCGAGGACCTCTACTGGCTCCCCAGGGCGCTTGGCGCCGTGTTCGGCGATCCGGTCGGCTTCGTCTTCCGGGGCCTCGGTGTTTTCTGCTTCCTCGTCGGAGCCGCGGCGCTTTTTGCCTCTCGCCGGCTGCGGCTCGCCCTGCTCGTGGCGCCGCTTCTCTTCACGCTCCTCGGTTCCGCGTTGAAGCGCTACCCCTTCGAGGGACGGCTCCTTCTCTTTCTCGTCCCGTCGATTCTGCTGATCGTCTCCGCGGGGGCGGAGCGCATCCGCGAGGCCACGGCCGCGCGGGCGCCCGCCGTTTCCGTGATTCTCGTCACGCTGCTGCTCTTCCATCCCGTGCTCTTCGCGGCGCGCTCCCTCGCGCGGCCCCGCACCCGGGAGGAGATCCGGCCCGTGCTGTCCCACGTCCGGCAGCGCCTCCGGCCCGGCGACCGCCTCTACGTCTACGCGGCCGCGGCGCCCGCTTTCGACTATTACGCCCCGCGGCTCGGGCTTCCGGCTTCGGGCGCCCTGCGCGGCACCTGGGCCGGCGCGGACGGAGAGCCCCGGCGGGACCTCGAGCGCCTGCGCGGCGGCGGGAGGACCTGGGTTCTCTTCTCCCACGCGACGCGCGCCGGAGGCCAGGACGACGAGAAGCGGTTTCTCGACCTGCTCGATCCGGCCGCAACCCGCATCGAAGCGTTTCGCGCTCCGGGCGCCGCCGTGTACCTTTATGTCGTGGACCGGGGAAGTCCGATCGCCGGCAGCCGCGCGGCCGAGGGAGGGGCGCCACGAAATTGATGTCGGGACCGCTGCGCGGCGCGGTCCTGCTCGCAGCGGCGGCGCTCCTGTCGGCGGTCCCCCGGGCGGCCGCCCAGGACGCCACGATCCTCTGGCGCGGGCAGCCGCACCCGGTCGCGATGAGCGGCCCCGCGGAATTCCGGGTCGCCGACGCGGCCCGGGCCCTCGACTTCCAGGTCGCGACCGACCCGGCGACCGGCGTCCTCACCCTGACCGGCCACGGCCACAGGGTGCTCGTCGGCGCCGGCACCGCGCAGGTTCCCGTGGATCAGCGCCTGGTCTCGATCTCGAAGCCGGCGGTGGCCATCGGAGGCGCCCTTTACGCTCCCGCCGATTTCTTCGAGAAGGCGCTCTTTCCCCTGGTCGGCGCGACGGGCTCCTACGACCCGGCTCGCCGCGTCTGGACCCTCTCGGAGGGCGGCGCGCTCTCGATCGAGGCCGCCGTGGTTCACATCGAGCCCTCGACCCAGGTCGTGTTCCGGATGTCGGCCGCCGCGAGGTTCACCTCCTCGCCCGCTCCGCGCGCGATCCAGATCCGCTGGCCGGGCGCGACCGTGGTCCCGCCGTTTTCCGATCGCCGCTACGAGGATCCCTTCGTGTCGGGAATTCGTTTCGACGGCGACGCGGCGACCATCGAGCTGCGGGACGCGGGCCTCGCGGCGCGCGCCTACGCGCTCACGGCGCCCGACCGCGTGGTGGTCGAGGTGTCACGCGCCGGCACGGCCGCCGGCTCGGCGCCTCCCCCGCCCGCCCCCGAGGCCCTTCCGGTGATCGTCATCGACCCCGGCCACGGCGGCGCGGAGACCGGCGCGATCGGGGCCGGAGGCCTGCAGGAGAAGCAGGCCACCCTCGAGATGGCCAGACGCCTCGCCGCGACGCTCCCGCGCGTTCTCCCCTGCCGCGTGGCGCTGACGCGAGACGGCGACAGTCTCGTCTCGCTCGACGACCGGACGTCGGTCGCCAACCACGAGAAGGCGGACCTGTTCCTCTCGATCCACACGAACTCCTCGCGCGCCTCGGGAGCGCGGGGATCCGAGACGTACTACCTGTCGCTCGAGGCCTCCGACCGGCTGGCGCAGGAGGTGGCCAACCGGGAGAACCTCGCGCCTCCCGCCCCCTCCGCGACCGCACCCCCGGGCTCCTCCTCCAACCATGACCTGGATTTCATTCTCTGGGACCTCGCGCAGAGCGCCCACCTGAAGGAGTCGAGCGAGCTCGCCGAGGCGATCCAGAACGAGCTCAACATCGTGTCGGGGACCGAGAACCGGGGCATCAAGCAGGCGCCGTTCAAGGTGCTGGTCGGCGCCACGATGCCCGCGGTGCTCATCGAGACCGCCTTCATCTCCAATCCCGACGAGGAGAAGAAGCTCTCCTCGCCCGATTTTCAGCAGAGCGTCGCCGACGCGGTCGCCAAGGCCGTCGCGAGCTTCTTCGCGCGTCACCGCGCCGGCTCCGTTCCCGCGCCCGCGGCCACGCCCGCGCCGACTCCCGCACCCGTCCGATGACCCGCCGGGCCGCGGCGCTGCTGCTGGTCTCGCTCGCCCTCGCGGTGGGGGCCCTGCTGCTCTGGACGCGCGGCGGGCCGGCGCTCGCCGGGCGGCGTCGGCCGCGCCTCTTTCTGCGCGTGACGCCGGCCCCTGCGCCGCCCGCCGCGGCCACCCCGGGCGCCGCCCCGGTCAGCCCGGCCGAGACGGTTCGCCTGACCCTCTTCTTTCCGGGCAAGGAGGATGCGAAGCTACGCCCGGAGGAGCGGGACATTCCAAAACCCAACGGCGCCGGCGCCGCGCTCAAGGCGATTTTCGGCGAGCTGCAACGCGGCCCGACGAGGCCCGAGCTCGTCACTCCGCTGCCGGCGAAGATCCAGCTGCGAAACGCTTTCCTCCTTCCCGAAGGGCAGGTCGTCCTCGACCTTGCGGTCGACTCCGGCCTCTCCTTCGGATCCGACGAAGAGTTGACGATCGTCGCGTCGATGGTCGACACCATCCTCCAGAACGTCGCTGACACGAAGAGCGTGCGCATCCTCGTCAACGGAGAGCCCGCCGAGAGCCTGGGCGGGCACGTGGACCTGACGCGCCCGCTGCTCTACCTGCGCTCGGAGCTCGCGCCGTGACGCGCGCCGTGCCGCGGCCCGACGGGCGCAAGGCCTCCGAGATGCGCTCGCTCTCGATCGAGACCGGGGCGACGCGGTACGCGGAGGGCTCCGCGCTCATCTCGCTCGGTTTCACGCGCGTGCTCTGCAACGCGTCGGTCGAGGATCGGGTTCCGCCCTTCTTGAAGGGCAGCGGCAGCGGCTGGGTCACGGCCGAGTACGGCATGCTCCCCCGCTCGACCCACACGCGCTCGGCCCGGGAGGCCGCGCTCGGGAAGCAGGGAGGACGAACCCAGGAGATCCAGCGCCTGATCGGGCGCGCCCTGCGAAGCGTCGTCGAGCTGCGGGGGCTCGGGGAACGCACGGTGACACTCGACTGCGACGTCCTCCAGGCCGACGGCGGCACGCGCTGCGCCGCGATCACGGGAGCCTGTGTCGCGCTCGCGATCGCGCTCGGCAAGCTCGTCCGCCAGGGCGCCGTCTCGCGGTGGCCGCTGCGCGAGACCGTCGCGGCGGTCTCGGTGGGCGTCTGCGCGGGCCAGAGCGTGCTCGACCTCGCCTACGAGGAGGATTCCGAGGCGGACGTGGACGTCAACGTCGTCGGCGCGGCCTCGGGCGCCTTCGTCGAGATCCAGGGCACCGCGGAGCGCCGGCCGTTCACCGAGGAGCAGCTGGCGGAGCTGCTCGCCCTGGCGCGCAAGGGACTGAAGAAGCTGCACGAGGTTCAGGCGGAGGCCATCGCGCCGCACCTCGACGGGGTCGACACGGGTGGATAAGGAGGAGCCGGCCGGCCGGCCACCCGCTCGCGTCGCGCGCTCTCTCATGCGGAGGCGAAAGCCTCAAAAGAGCGACCCGGGCGGCAAGCCCGGAATCGCCATCGCCGATCTCGAGTCGATGCCGGAGCCCGCAAAGCGGGTGCCGATCACCTGCATCGACTACTCCCCCGAGAAGGTCGAGACGCGGCGCGTCACGGACCTCGAGCAGTTCATCCAGAGCCGCCGCCCGCCATGGGTGAAGGTGCGGTGGATCAACGTCGACGGATTGAGCGACCCCGCCACCATTCGCGCCCTGGCGATCAAGTACGGCCTCCATCCGCTCGCGATCGAAGACGTCATGACGACCGATCAGCGGCCGAAGCTCGAGCGGTACGAGGCCCAGGGAGACCGGCCGCCGCATCTCTTCTTCATCGTGAGAATGGTCCAGATCGTCGAGGGGACCCTCCAGAGCGAGCAGATCAGCTTCTTCGTCGAGAACGGGACCGTCGTCACGATCCAGGAGGCGCCGGGCGACATCTGGGACCCGATCCGGCAGCGGATCGAGAAGCCGCAGTCCCGCCTGCGGGAGCTCGACGCCGGGTACCTCGCCTATGCGCTTCTCGACGCGATCGTCGACCAGTGTTTCCCGGTGCTCGAGATCTTCGGCGAGCGGCTGGTCGAGCTCGAGGACCTCGTGCTCGACCGGCCGGACCCGGAGGTCATCCGGGAGGTCCATCGGGTCAAGCGTGAGCTGCTGCTGCTGCGCCGCGCGGTCTGGCCCATGCGCGAGGTCGTCAACGGCCTCCAGCGCGAGCCCCACGAATGCCTCTCCGACACGACGAGGACCTACCTGCGCGACGTGTACGACCATCTCGTCCAGGCGATCGACGTCATCGAGACCTACCGCGAGGTCGGGACGGGACTGACCGAGACCTACATGACCTCCATCTCCAACCGGCTTTCGGAGGTCATGAAGGTCCTGACGATCATCGGCACGATCTTCATCCCGCTGACGTTCCTGGCGGGCGTGTACGGAATGAACATGCCGATCCCCGAGAACCGCTGGCCGGGCTCTTATCGGATCTTCTGGGCCGTGTGCCTGGCCGTGGCCGGCGGGATGCTCTACTGGTTCCGCAAGCGCCGCTGGATCTGAAGGAGCTCCAGCCCCCTGAATCTTTCGACCGCGAGCGGCCGACCTTAGACATTCGACCCCCCCTCCGACATAATCGGCGGCCCCGCGGTCCTCGCGGCGAGAAAGGTTTCCGGGTGCCCTCATGAAACGAATCGGAGTTCTCTTCGGCCAGGAGCGGGCCTTCCCCCTGGCTCTCGTGGATCGGATCAACCGCTCCGGCGCCGAGGGCGTCTCGGCCGAGCCGGTCAGGATCGGCGGCGTCTCGCTCGAGACACCGAAGAAATACGACCTCATCCTCGACCGGATCAGCCAGGACATCCCCTTCTACCGCGCGATCCTGAAGAAGTTCGCCGCCGACGGAACGGTCGTGGTCAACGACCCCTTCTGGTGGACGGCCGACGACAAGTTCTTCAACAACGTACTGGCGAAGGGCCTCGGCGTCGCGGTCCCCAGGACCGTCATCCTCCCCTCGAACCAGCACCCGCCCGACACGACCTCGGAGTCGATGTCGAACCTGATCTTCCCGCTCGAGTGGGACGAGATCTTCGGGCACGTGGGGTTTCCGGCGTACTTCAAGCCGTACTCGGGCGGCGGGTGGAAGCACGTCTACCGGGTCGCGAATCCCGACGAGTTCTTCGCGGCCTACCGGGAATCGGGCCAGCACGTCATGACGCTGCAGGAGGAGATCCTCTTCGAGGAGTACTTCCGCTGCTACGCGATCGGGCGCCAGTACGTCCACATCATGCGCTACGACCCGCGGCAGCCCCACCAGGACCGCTACGACAAGAGCCCCCGGCCGATCGAGCCGGCGATGCTCGAGCGGCTGCGCGGGGACTGCCTCAAGCTGACCGAGGCGCTCGGCTACGACTTCGACACGCTCGAGTTCGCGGTGCGGGACGGCGTGCCGTACGCCATCGACTTCCTGAACCCCGCGCCGGACGCGGACCCCGCCTCGGTCGGCGAGGAAAACTTCCAGTGGGTCCTCGAGCACGCTTCGAAGTGGCTGATCGAGCGCGTCCGCGAGGGAAAGGAGCCCGCCGTCCGCTATCACTGGCAGGAGTTCCTGTCGGGCGGCGGCGCCCGCCGCAAGACGCCCTCGCCGCGGCCGGCCTCGACCGGCGGCGCGCCGCGGCGTCCACGGCCGCGCGCGGGAGCGTAGCGGCCTCCGGGTCCGGCGGCATGGTCGAGCAGCCCGCCTTCACCCTCGGCGTGGAGGAAGAGTTCCAGATCATCGACCCGCAGACGCGGGAGCTGCGCTCGCACGTCCAGCAGATCCTCGAAGAGGGCCGGCGCGTGCTCAAGGAGCGGGTCAAGCCCGAGATGCACCAGTCGGTCATCGAGCTCGGCACCGGCATCTGCCGGAACATCCAGGACGTCCGGCGCGACGTCGGGGAGATGCGCACGGAGATCATCCGCCTGGCGGGCCGCACCGGGATGCGCGTGGCCGCCGCGGGCACGCATCCCTTCTCCAACTGGGCCGACCAGAAGATCTTCCCCGATCCCCGGTACGACCAGGTGGTCGAGGAGATGCAACTGCTCGCGCGGGCGAACCTGATCTTCGGCCTCCACGTCCACGTCGGGATCGCGGACCGCGTCCTCGCCTTCCAGATCCTGAACGAAGCTTGCTACTTCCTGCCCCACCTGCTCGCGCTCTCGACGAACTCCCCCTTCTGGCTCGGGCGCAATTCGGGGTTGAAGAGCTTCCGCTCCAAGGTCTTCGACCGCTTCCCGCGCACGAGCATCCCCGAGTTCTTCGACTCGCCGGCCGAGTTCGACGACTTCGTGCGGATCCTCGTCAAGACAAACTGCGTCGACAACGGAAAGAAGATCTGGTGGGACGTGCGCCCGCATCCCTTCTTCGAGACGATCGAGTTTCGGATCTGCGACATTCCCATGCGCCTCGACGAGACCGTGACGCTCGCGGCGCTCATCCAGGCGATCTGCGCGAAGCTCTACAAGCTGCGCCTCCAGAACCTCGGCTGGCGGCGCTACCGGCGGGCGCTCCTCCTCGAGAACAAGTGGCGCGCGAGCCGGTACGGAATCGAAGGCAAGCTGATCGACTTCGGCAAGGAGACCGAGGTTCCCTTTCGGGAGCTCGTCGCGGAGATGCTCGAGTTCGTGGACGACGTCGTCGACGAGCTCGGCTCGCGGCGGGAGGTCGAAGCGGTAAACTGGATCCTCGACAACGGAACGGGCGCCGACCGGCAGCTCAAGGTCTACGAGCAATCCGGAGGCGACCTGAAGCAGGTCGTCGACTACATCTGCGAAGAGACCCGGCAAGGTCTGCCGGCCGAAACGCCGTACCAGCACACGGCATCGTAACGAATCCGGACAAGAGTCCGACCGAACCACGAAGGAGCGAGCCCAGGATGCGAGACACGCCAGGACTGCAGACGACCTATGCCGAGGAGCTCGTTCCGGGCGCCCGCAACGCCATCCGCACCTGCCTGCGGGTGTGTCCGCACGAGCGCGTCGTCATCGTGACCGACCGCGAGACCGAGGAAATCGCCGCGAGCCTTTCCGACCAGGCTCGCGAAGCCAGAGCGCCGGTCGAGGTCCACATCATGGAGGACTACGGAGGCCGGCCCATGACGTTCCTGCCGGGCCCGATCGCGGACGCGCTCGAGCGCGCCGACGTCTCGATCTACGCCGGGCAGCCCAAGGAGGGCGAGCTCGCCTTTCGGCGGGCGCTGACGGCGATCATCGACCGGCGGCAGATCCGGCACGCGCACATGGTCTCGATCTCCCACCGCATCATGGTCGAGGCCATGCGTGCGGATTTCGACGAGGTGGACGCCATCTCCCGCCGCGTGCTGGATCGCGCCGTGAAGGCCAGGAGGATCGTCGCGACCTCGCCGGCCGGTTCTCGCATCGAGGCGACCTTCGACCCGGCGATCAAGTGGCTGAAGACCTCCGGCATCATCTCGACTTCGAAATGGGGCAACCTTCCCGGCGGCGAGGTCCTGACGGCGCCGGCCCGCGTGGACGGAATCTACGTGGCCGACGGCGTGGTCGGCGAGTACCTCTGCGCCCGGTACGGCGACCTGCAGGCGAATCCCCTGAGGGTCACGATCGAGAACAGCCGCATCGCCGCGATCGAGTGCGACCGGCGCGACCTCGTCGAGGACTTCCGCGCCTACACCTCGACCGACGAGAACTCCAATCGTGTGGGTGAATTCGCGATCGGAACCAACATCGCCGTCTCCGACGTCATCGGCAACATCCTGCAGGACGAGAAGCTCCCGACGCTGCACCTCGCCTTCGGGCATCCGTACGCCGAGCACACCGGCGCGCCGTGGAAGAGCACGACCCACATCGACATCGTGGGACGGCGCTTCGACATCTGGTTCGACGGGGACCAGGTCATGGCGGAGGGGCGCTTCCTGATCTGACGCCTTCTCCCCCGGGAGAGGGGCGGGGGCGAGGGCGTAACATCCGCCCGCCATGATTCCCACTCTCCGCCGCGCCTACAACGCCGCCTACACCGACGAAAAGTACCAGGAGTATCGCCGCCGCCTCCAGGAGCGCGGCCGCATGGCCATCCCGTTTCGCCTGGCCGAGACGCCGGTCTTCCTGCCGCCGGAGCTGCGCGATGAGATGGTCGAGGCGTCCCTCGCGATCTTCCGGCAGCTTTCGACCCCCGAGGCGCTCCGGCGCTCCGAGGCGGCGGTCCCGAAGCGGTTCGACGTGCCCGGCTGCGACGCGCTTCCGACCTTCGCCGCGACCGACTTCGCGGTGACGCGAGGCGCCGGCGGGCGCCTCGAGCCGAAGCTGATCGAGCTGCAGGCCTTCCCGACGCTCTACGCCTTCCAGGTCGCGCAGAACGAGGAGCTCGCGCGACTCTGCCCGGCGGGCGACTCCCTCGCCTGGTTTCTCTCGGATCTGGACACCCCCTCCTATTGGAGGGTCGTCGGCGACGCGATTCTCGCCGGACTCCGGTCGGAAAACGTCGTGCTGCTCGATCTCGACCCGCCGCGCCAGAAGACCGCGATCGACTTCGCCTTCACGCAGCAGTTCTGGGGCGTGCGCGCCGTCGATCCGTCGCAGATCGAGAGGCGCGGGCGGCAGCTCTGGTACGACTGCGAAGGAAGGGCGACGAGGATCCTTCGAATCTACAACCGCCTGATCTTCGACGAGCTCGAAGCGGCCGGCGCGAAACTTCCCTTCGACCTGACCGAGCCGCTCGAGGTGTCCTGGGCCGGCCACCCCAACTGGTACTTCCGCTGGTCGAAGCACTGCCTGCCGCAGCTCCGGCATCCGACCGTGCCCGAGGCCGTCTTCCTCTCGGACCTGCCCGCGGTCCCCGAGGATCTGGAGAACTGGGTCTTGAAGCCGCTCTTCTCCTTCGCCGGCTCGGGCGTCAAGGTCGAGGTGACGCCGGAGGACATCGCCGCCATCCCCGAAGGCGAGCGCGCCCAGACGCTCCTGATGCAAAAGGTCGAGTACGCGCCCGCCATCGAAACGGCCGACGGCAACTTCTCCAAGGTCGAGGTGCGGATCCTCTTCGTATGGAGAGACGGCAGGCCGCTGCCCGTCACGACGCTGGCGCGCCTGTCGCAAGGCAAGATGATGGGCGTCAACTACAACAAGGACCGGACCTGGGTCGGCTCCTCCGGTTGTCTCTGGCCGAAGGGCTGAGGCCGTCGACCCCCGATTCTCGGGCCAGACTCCAGGAAAGCAGGAGGACGCGGCGGAGGAGGGCCCGCCGCGCCTTGCAGATCAACGACCCAGGACCCTGCGGATTCGCGCCAGGTGATGCCAGCTGTGCCTCAAGGCGTGGTCCTCGATGACGAACTGGGCGGTAACGGGCGCGCCGAAGCTCAACGAAAAGGGCGCCGCGCGATCGAGCTCCTGATCGGTGAGAGCCCGCACCGCGGCGGCCGCCGCCCGGCTGTTCGCGCGCAAGAGCTCCAGGGCGGCTTTCCTGGTCACCCCCGCGTGCTCTTCGGCGTGCCGGGCATTGATGTCGGCGACATCTTGCCAGGTGACGTCCATGACGGTCTGGCCGCCGGCGACCTTCCGCGCGACGTCGATCTCGATCGGGTACATGCTGGCGACGTGGTGCACGATGACGCCGACCGGGCGGCGGTCCCCTCCATCCGTCGACATCGGCACACGCCACTCCGCATCCGAGATTCCTTCGGCGAAGGCCGCCAGACCCGCGGCCCCTTCCTCGATGCGATCGGCCAGTAGTTCCGCGCGACGACCCATGACGACCTCCTCCTGCCGCGCCTCTATTGCGCCGGCAACCAGCGAAAGCGCCGAAGGCGTGCCATAACGGGCGATCCTATCAACTGCTGGTATTCAAGGACTTGCCGGCAGGAGATCCACAAGCGGCGCGCCCATGTCGCGGACGGCCGAAAGAGCCTTCGGGTCGGAATCGGTCGGGAAGAGGTCCGCGACTCCTTCCGAGAAGTTCACCAGACCGCGCTGGTCGATGACCAGCTCGCAGGGCGTCCCGGCCAGCTCGTACTCGAAGTCCGGGATGAGGCGTCCGCCGGACCAGAAGGCGAGGCCGCGCCGGCGCCGGCGCTCCGGCACGAGCTCCGCGACCCACGCTCCCTGGGCCTCCAGGCACCGCGAAAGGCTCTCGACGAGCGCCTCGAAGAAGGGGCGGCCCGTGACCGAAGCGGTAACCGCGACCAGCCGGCGCAGCGCGGCGTCGGGGTCGGGCAGCCGCGGCGGGGTCGCCCGGGAAGCCACGCCGGAACTCCACAACGCGCTCTCCGCGGGTCAGGCCAGGATCGAAGGCAACCGCGCAGAATCAACGCTCGCGGCGGCCCGTGGGGGACCGAAACCGGCGTCTCAACGTCCCGCTCGAGGGCGAGGGACGTACAGGCGCAAGTTTGGGACGTCGGCGAAATCCTCGGCGTTGCGCGTCCAGAGCAAGGAGCCGTGGGAGAGCGAGCAGGCGGCCACGGCCAGATCGATCTCGCGTCCCCGGGGTCGCCTGACCGCGCGATACAGATTGGCCGCCAGCGCCGCCTCCACGAATCCGAAGGCCACGGCCGACGCGCTCGGGAACAGGGCCTCCTGCGCTTCGAGCTCCTCGGCGATCCGGGGGCCACGGAGCCACTCGTAGAGCACGATCGAGCTCAACATGACACGCTCGCCGGCCTCGATCGCCTCCCGCAGGGCTGGCGCGAGACGGCGCGGACCGGTCAAAGCATCGATCAGGACAGAAGTGTCGAGCTGGATCAAGGCCGCCTTCCCGACCTCCGCCCGCCCGCGCGGCGAGCCTTACGAAGCTGCGCGATCTCTCGCTCGACCTCCACCGCCGGCCGTGCCGGGATGCGGGGCACCAGCCCATCGAAGATTCGCAGCAGCCGGAGCCGTTCCACCTCCGAGAGCCTCCCGATTCTCTCCGAATAGTCGCGCACCGCGAGCCGAACGATCTCGCTTTGCGGCTTTCCCAGGCGTGCGGCCGAGCGGCGCAGCGCCGCGACCGTCCCGTCGTCGAGGGTGAACGTCATCTTTACCATATCTATACCATACTACCATACTACCATACGCGATCTCGCCGGCGAGGCCCAGGGCCGTTCCCGGCCGCTACGGCACGTAATGCCGGACCTGCTCCTTCCACCACGGCCAGTCGTGGCCGTAGGGCGCGTTCCAGACGCTGCCGCGGTTGCGGATTCCCTTTTCGTTCAGGATTCGAAGCATCTCGGTCGTGCCCGAGAGGATGTTGTCGGTCGCTCCCGTGACGATGCAGATGTCGATCGAGGAGAGCTTGCCGACCCACTCTCCGTCCATGTTCGGGACGTAGGCCGTCGGGCAGTGGAAGTAGCAGAGCTCGTCCCAGTAGCCGTCGAGAAAGCCGTGGATGTCGTACTTGCCCGAGAAACCCACGACCTTGTCGCAGAGGTCGGGATGGCGAAAGCCGAAGTTGGCGGCGTGGTAGGCGCCGAAGGAGGAGCCGAGCATGCCGACGCGGCTGCCCCAGTTCGCCTTGCTCCGGACGAACGGCGCGACCTCGGACGCGAGGTAGGAGTCGTACTGGTCGTGCCGGCGGATCCGATCGGCCGGCTGCTTGTCCTTCGCGTAGAAGCTCTCGGCGTCGACACTGTCCACACAGCAGACCTGAAGCCTGCCGTCTTCGATCGCGTCGGCGAGCGCGCCAACGAGGCCGAAGTCCTCGTTCTGGTAGAAGCGGCCCTGCGAGGTGGGAAACCAGACCATCGGATAGCCGGCGCGGCCGAACCAGAGCAGCTCCATCCGGCGACACAGAGCCGGGGAATCCCAGGCGACGTACTCGCGATGCATTCGTCGTCCTTTCGAGCGGCGGATTTCGCGCGTGGGATAATCCCACGGACCGGGGCGTAGCGCAGCGGTAGCGTAACTCCCGTCGCCTTCGCTCCGCTCAGGACCTGGCTTCGCCACCGGCCCGCGGCTCGGCCAAAGGGCCTCGACCGCGGGGCCTGGTCTCTCGCTACGCTCCGGCTCCCGCAACGCGAGTCGTTTCGCTCGATAAACTTCGCGAAACTTGGTCGCGTTGCGAGCTTGCGTCGGATTACACCGAAACTGGAAGCGGGTGCGATAATTCAGAGCTCCGGGGCGTAGCGCAGCGGTAGCGTATCTGCTTTGGGAGCAGATGGTCGCCGGTTCGATCCCGGCCGCCCCGACCACATCCTTCAAAAAGGACGGCGGGTTCGGCATTGCGAGCCACTGCACGGGGCAGGATTCGCTCCGGAGCACGGGGCTGCTGCCGCCGCGCAGGGGATGCGACGAGGTGGGTACGGGGTGCGGTCAGTCGTCGGCCGGCGCCGTGCGAGAATCCGTCGGGTCGTTTGCCGCCGCGACAGAGGCGGCAAAGGCAAGATCGAACGTTCGAATGTGGCGCAAGAGCCACGCCTCGATGGCATCCGCGGCGCTCAACGCCTCTACTCGTTCCGCGGCGACGGCGCACCTCAGGGTCCGGAGCTGGCCGATCAGGCGGCCATGCTCCTGCTGGTGGGACTGGCGGCCGGAATAGCTTGACCCGATCATCAGCGTCTCTTCCAGCATGAAATGCATGTTCGTGTAGTCGTCGAGCTCGTCGACGAGCTCGAGAGCCCGCCCGCGCTCGGAGCGCGCAAAGGCGTCCCGAACGGCTCGCAGAAGGCGGACCTGAACGCCGTGCTCCCTGTCCATTTCGGGAACACCGAGCTCGAGGCCCTCGGGTGTTCGGCCTTCGCTCATCGGCGCGATTCCATGCCCGTCTTCGTCGGGACGGAGGCGGACCACGAGCGCCGTTTCCGTGCCGTGTTTGTTGCCAAGATCTTGACTCAATCATACCGCGACCGAAGCGGCTCTGCTGCAGATCAAGGCCCGGTCATGGCACGACCCGGCGCGCGCTTTGCTCCCTTTGCTCGAATTGGCTCGGATTGCCCGGTCGCGATTCCGCCGGCCCGGAGGAACCGAGTCGCGCGCGGTGGAGTCTCGTTCCGGTCGCATCTCCGGGTTCGATCCCAGCCGCCCCGACCAGGCCTTCAAAAATCACCGAGTCGAAACGCGCACTTCCGCTCCCTCGGCTCGCGCGGATCTGACGAAGTCGGAGCCTCGAAAAGTAACTTTTCCGATTGTCTCGCACTGCGATCCGCAGCCCCGACCACCGGGATCTAAGATACGAGGTGGGCTCCCCCGACGTCGCGATGGACGGCAACTCGCGGGTGTTCAGGGATCTCATGGGCACGTGGCGAAGGCGCTCGTATCCAGCACGGGTGGGAAGGCGGTGCCGGGTGAATTTGTGTAGGACTGCCGCGAACCGTTCGCCGTGTCTTCCACGTCCATGGCCACCCCGACGTTCGTCAAGCCCGACACAAAAACCCAGTAGCGGTTGAAGGGGTCGACGCATGCGTTGTGCACCTTGACGAAAATCTCGAGGTTGTCCGGCGAAAAGAACCAGAAGAGGCCGGACTCCTGCGTGATCGGCACGGCGCGCATGTAGCCGGACCGACTCTGCTCGGGAACGCTCCAGGAGCCGCTCAACCGAAAGCGACCGGCGCTCAAGCACAGGTGGCTGTCGCTGTCGGCGCAGGACTGATCGGAGAAGAAGTAGGCATCGTCCACATAGATTTGAATCGACTCCGTCGCAGCCGAACCGGCGAAGTCGACAGCTCCGAGCGCCGCCTTCGCCGAGACGGCTCCCGTCGGCGCAGTCGCATTCGACTGGACCCCCGCCCAGACGTCGCGCAAAGGAGGATTGACCTGGCTCACGTTCTGCAGAAGCTCTGCCCCGCTGCAGGAGGGGCCCGGGTAGAACCGCACGTCGAGATACTCCGATATCTGAGCGCCCGGCGCCGTTGAACCGGGAACATACAGGCTGGCGCCAAAGGCGTAGGAGTGACCGGCTTGAACGGCGACACACTGCTCGATGGGTGCATTGGGCGCATCGCCGGGCCGCCCGATCAGGCTCGAAACGAGCGCCGAGCCGGTTCCACCGCCGTGACCAAAACCGTTCCATGACGCGGTGGAGTAGCCTGGAGTGGCCCACCCCGCGAGGCTCGAATCAAATCCCGAGTTCTGGAACAAGTTGCTGCCGAAGGCTTGGGCGGCTGCAAGGAAGGAGATCGCTGAGATCGGGAAAAAGAATCCTCTCCGGAAGAGCATCATGTACCCCCTTTTGGCCCGGACGTCGTCTTGTCCGGACCCGAAACCTAGCTTCAAATTCACGCCGCCCCCGAGTTCGCCAGCGCGAAATCGGGAAACCCTCGCCTCGTCACAGCATCCAGTCGATCGGGAGCCAGCCGAGGATCTTGACGAAGAGACGCTTCAAGAAGCCGACCTTCGGCTCCTTGTGGTATCGAATCTCTCCCTGATCGGTGAGCTCGATCCACTCGAGCCCGCGGCCGTCCGGGGTCAGGACGACTTCGTACGCCACGGTCTGCGGCGCCCGATCCACCCAGTCGGAGAGGGCGTCGGCGAGCAGCGGGGTTTCGATCATGAGCCCCATCTCGGTATTCAGATTCGTCGAGCGCGGATCCAGGTTGAACGATCCGACGAAGACACGGCTCCGGTCGACCGAGAGTGTTTTCCCGTGCAGGCTCCCCGAGGAACTGCCGGCGCCGTTCTTCGGGTGGCCGGCTGCCGGCGCGCCGTCTTTCGGGGCGTCGGGCTTGAGCTCGTAGAGCCGGGTGCCGCTTCGCAGGAGCGCCTTACGGCTCTTGGCGTACCCCGCATGGACCGCGCCGACATCCGTCGCCGCAAGCGAGTTGGTGACGATGCGCAGCTTGATTCCGCTCTCCGGGTAGGCGGAAAGATTCGTCGTGCCCGTCTTCCCCGGCACGAAGTACGGGGAGACGATGTCCAGCTCTCGTTGGGGCTCTCCGACCGCACGCTTGAGATTGGGCAGGAGCAGGTCCGCCTTCTCCGCTTCTCCCAGGGTTTTCCCCGGCAGGTCATAGAGAAGCTGCACGCGCGACCAGTTGAATTGAAGTTCGTGCGCGAGGAGGGATTCGACCAGCCGGGTCTCCCGGACGGCCTGGATGTATTCGACGGCTTCGGGAGACGAGCGAACCGCGGCAAATCGCGTCTTCAGGGCCGCAACGCCATTTGGAGCGGGCTTGCCCACGATCCGGTCGGCCGGATACGCGGAGTCGCTGTTCCAGTAGAGATCGAATGCCGCCTCGACTTCGCCCGCGACGCGCCCGGCCGCCACCACGTCGAGGTCCACGAAGAGCGTCGCCTGGCCGGCACCGAAATACTCGTCGCCGACGTTGCGACCTCCCACGATGGTGAGCTGCGTGTCCGCGGTGAAGGACTTGTTGTGCATCCGATGGTTCAGCCGCTTGAAATGGGTGAGGTAGCCGAGCGGCTTGAAGCCGCGGTTCGCGTACGGGTTGTAGAGGCGAACCTCGATGTTGGGATGCGCGTCGAAGACGGCGAGGATCGGGTCCAGCCCCGCGATGCCGTTGTCGTCGAGCAGCATCCGCACGCGCACGCCGCGGTCGGCGGCATCCCAGAGCTCGCTGAGCAGGAGGAACCCGGTGACGTCGGAATGCCAGATGTAGTACTGCACGTCGAGCGAGCGCTCCGCCCCGCGCGCGAGCACGACCCGGGCGGCGAAGGCGTCTTTTCCTTGGGGGAGCGCGTAGATTCCGCTCTCGTCCTCTCGGTCCCGGGCGGCCGCGCTCACCGCCTTGCCGAGTCTCGTGTCCGCCGTTGCGGTGAGAGCCGTCGAGGCGGTTCGCCCGTCCAGCGGGGGAAGGGAGGCGCATCCGCCCAACGCCCACGCCGCGACGAGGAGGGCAGCCGACCCCGCCGCGCGGGTCACGTGGCCGGCTCTTTCTTCCAAAGGCCGTTCTTTTCGCTTTTTCCGCTACTGCGCCACGGGCTCGTCGGCGTAGTCCTCCTGGGCCGGCCCGGAATCGGGTGGAAGCCTGGACAGCTGTTGGTTCACGAGCTCCTGGTGGAGGACTTCCTCCTGCTTGAGCTCCTCGAAGAGCTTCCTCACCGGCTCGGCGACCGGGAGCTTCAGCGCCTCGGAGAAGAAGTTGTAGGCCTTGACCTCGGCCTCCAGCGCCACGACCAGCGCCTCGCGCAGGGTCATGAACGCCCGGACGGTCTCGTAGGCCGGCGCCTCCACATCCCACAGGAGCGAGCGGTCCACGCGCCGCGGCGCGTCGCCAAAGAGAGCCTTCCGACGGGCCGCGAGCTCCTCGCCGTGCTTGGTCTCGTTTGTCACCATCAAATGGAAGAAGGCAGCGGCCTCGAGGGTGTCCTGGTTTTCCATTTGGGCGGCCAGCTCTTCGTACCGGTCCTTTGCCTCCTCCTCGACCAGGATGGCCAGGTCGAGCGCGTCCCGAAGGTCGAGGCCCGCCAGATCCAGAGTGTTGTTCGTCATGGGCGTTCTCCGTAGCAATTTTCTCACCGGGTGACGTCGACGGGCGAGGCTACTTTCCCGGTGGTCGGTAGCTCACCGACTTCTTGACCGCCTGATCGATCTCTTCCGGCGTCAGAAGGACGTGCGACCTCGCCTGGGCCGCCCCGCTCGCGTTGACCGCCATCGAGAGGGCCGCCGCGGTCACCGGATCCGGCAAATCGACGATGAGGAAGACGTCGGGCGTTCCAAACGCGTAGTAGAAGGCCTCGAGCTTCCCGTGTAGTTCTTTGACCGTTTCCTCGATCTTCTTGCGGCGGCTCGAGCCACCCTCCTTCACCAGCCCCTTCGTTCCTTCCACCGTGTAGGACGCTTCGATCAAGTATTTTGGCATTCGGACCTCCTTCGTCACGAGCGCATCTCTTCATGGGCTCGCTTGCCAGCGCCTTCGGTCGAATCGGGAGGGCAGCTTTCCACGATCCTCAACGGCATGAGGTGATTCGACTGCATCATTCGCAGCGCCGGTCGCGCGAACGTCGCGCGTTGCGAGACGGCCCGGTTGACGCGAAGGGATCGCCATTCGAAGTCGTCGACGGGCGGCACCCGGGCGGAGAACGGAGAGCCGTCGGCCGCCACGCCCCGCGGCAGAATTGGGAATCCCGGTCCGCGGACCGGAAGGCGCGCGAAGCGGACAAGATCCCGCCTGGGAAAGCGGAGCTCCTCGAGTTTGCCCCGTCGGATCACCCTCGAAGGATGCAGGGCTCCGGAGAGTCGGCTCACGCAGAAGTCGTGGTGGCGAGGGCGGTTGAAGGTCACCCCTGGACCGGGCCCCGGAACCCGCGAAAAACATCCGATGAGCCCGTCTTCGTCAGATGAAGGATGGCTAAAGAGGTGAAACGCGATCCCTCCGACCGCGTACATCTAGACAACAGGCCCACCTACCGCGCCCACCAACTCTCCGCTTCGGCGGAGCCTCGCCCGCGCGACCTGAGAATCCCCTGAGGCGCTGGCAGGGGGAGGCCCGGGCCGGGGCATAATCGGCGCCCCGCACGGAATGCGGAGCGAATTCCTGAAGGAGGTCGGGTGATGGTCAAGGTTGCACTGTTCGTTCGACTCGAAGCGAAGCCCGGAAAGGAAGCGCAGGTCGAGGAGTTCCTCCGCGGCGGCCTGCCGGTGGTTCAGCAGGAGCCGGCGACGACCGCCTGGTTCGGGATCCGCCTCGGGCCGACGACCTTCGGCATCTTCGACGCATTCCCGGATGAGTCGGGCCGGCAGGCGCACCTCTCGGGGCGCGTCGCCGCGGCGCTGATGGCGAAGGCGCCGGAGCTGCTCGCCGAGGCGCCCTCGATCGAGAAAGTGGACGTTCTCGCGGCGAAGCTCCCCGGGTAGCGCTCTCTCGACCCGCCCCCGTTGACCGCCATGCAACGCGCGCCGCGGGAGGGCATCGCCATCCGACCGTACGGACTCCGCGACGTCGCCGCCCTGTTCGAGGCGGCGAGGGAATCCGTCGAGATGGTGTATCCCTGGCTGCCCTGGTGCCATCCGGGCTACACCCTCGACGAGGCGAAGGCGTGGGTCGAGCAGCAGGCGCGGGCCTTCGAGTCCCGAGAGCAGTTCGAATTCGTCATCCTGTCGGCGCAAGGAGCGTTCCTCGGCGGTTGCGGCTTGAACCAGATCGACCGGGCCAACCGCCGGGCGAACCTCGGATACTGGGTCCGATCCTCGGCCGTCGGGCGGGGGGTCGCGACGGCCGCCGTTCGGATGCTCGTCGCCTGGGCGCTCGAGAACACCGACCTTGAGCGCATGGAGGTGCTCGTCGCGACGGGCAACGTCGCGAGCCTTCGAGTGGCGGAGAAAGCGGGCGCGGCCCGGGAAGGCGTTCTTCGCAGCCGCCTGCTGCTCCACGGGCGGGCCCGCGACGCGGTGATGTTTTCCTTCGTCCGCGGCGCCGGCCTGACTGACTGAGCCGATTCGCGCTATCCTTCTCGCCCCATGCCGCTCTACGAGTACTCCTGCCGCGACTGCGGCCGCCGTTTCGAGCAGATCGTCTTCGGCAAGACCGTCCCGGCCTGCCCTTCCTGCGAGAGCCGCAGGGTCTCCAAGCTCCTTTCCGTCTTCGCGGTGTCTTCCTCCGAGGGATCGCGGTCCGAGCGAGAGAGCCCGGCCGGCTGCGGGACGTGCGGCGACCCGCGCGGGCCCGGTTCCTGCGCGCTCGACTGACCCGTCCCGTGAAACCGCTCGTCCCCCAGAAGCTCGAGAGCTACGCCGAGGCGCACACCGAGCCGGTCGATCCGCTGCTCGAGGAGCTGCGCGAGGAGACGTACCGCTCGATGAAGGACCCGCAGATGCAGGTCGGGCGCCTCGAAGGCACGTTCCTGAAGCTCCTGGTCCGCCTCTCCCGGGCGCGCCGGGCCCTCGAAATCGGCATGTTCACCGGGTACTCGGGGCTCATGATCGCCGAGGGGCTCCCGGAGGACGGGACCCTGGTCACCTGCGACGTGGACCCGCAGGCGGAGGCCGTCGCCCGCCGCTACTTCCAGAGGAGCCCGCACGGGCGAAAGATCACGATCCGCATGGGGCCCGCGCTCGAGACGATCGCGACGCTCTCGCCGCCGATCGACTTCGTGTTCCTCGACGCCGACAAGCAGAACTACACGAACTACTACGACGCGGTCCTGCCCCTGATGCCGCCGGGAGGTCTCCTGGTCGCGGACAACACCCTCTGGAGCGGCCGGGTGCTGCGTCCCAGAGAGGAAAACGGAAAGGCGATCGCGGCGTTCAACGCGCGCGTCTTCCAGGATCCGCGCGTCGAGAAGGTGCTCCTGACCGTGCGGGACGGGATGATGCTCGTGCGCAAGCGCTGAGCCCGTCACCGCAGGTATTTCGGTTTCTCTCCCTTTCCCCAAGGGTCGTACTGCGCCGCGAACTTCAGCCGCTCCGAGAGCGGCGGATGGTCGTAGAGCCAGAAGCGGATGAACGGCGAAGGGTCGGGGTCCGAGAGGTTCACCTCACCCAGAATCTGAAACGCCTGGGCCGCGGCGCGCTGCGAGTCCGGCACGATGCCGTGGATGGCCTCGAGGCCGAAGACGTCCGCGTCGTGCTCCTGGGCGCGGGTGAAGCCGTTGACGGCGGGCTGCGCGATCTCGGAGGCGACCGTCACGACGAGCAGGAGGACCGGAAGGGACGCCCAGTCGGTGACGCTCCGGATGCCCCAGCGGCCCTCCGGGCGGCCGAGCAGGCGCGCGAGGGCCGCCGCGGACAGGACGAGCAGCACCAGGAAGAAGGCCCACTGGAAGGCGATCAACTTGGGTATGTGGGCGAGCACGTCGTGGCCCATCTCGTGGCTGAAGACGAAGAGCGTCTGGGGAATCGTCGCCCGGGCGATCGTCGTGTCCCAGACGACCACGCGCCTGGAGGCGCCGAGCCCGGTCACGTAGGCGTTGATCGACTTGTACTTCGTGCTCGCGTTCATCTCGAACATCTTTTCCCGCGGGATGTGGCGCCCGGCGCGGACCGTCACCTCCTCGATCTTCGCGGCGAGCTCGGGATTCTTCGGGGCGAGCGGCTCGAACTTGAAGAAGAGCGGATCGAACACGAGCGGCGCCACGAAGATCAGGAAGACCAGGATCGGAAGCAGCGCAAGCCAGAACCACAGCCACCAGCGGCGGGGGCTCTTTCGCAGAATGGCGTAGAGCAGCCACACGAGCGGGATCGCGACGAGGAATCCAACGAGCAGCCCCTTGGCCTGGTCCCAGAACCAGGACCCCCAGCCCTGCACGGACTGGTCGTAGGAAAGCGAGAGATGGTGGCCGTAAATCCCGGTGGGAAGCTCCAGGATCGCCTGCGTCGTCAGAAGCAGCGGCACGAAGACGGCGGCCTGCCAGAAGCGCCGCTCCGAGATTGCCTCCGCCCGGTCGCGGAATCGCGGGGCGAGGCCGAGTCCGATGATCACGACGAGGACGAGAACGCTCCAGAGAAACGACGCGAAGTGGAGAACGTATCGGGCGCGCGCGTAGGAGACGGCCTTCTGGTACTTCTCCGGCGTCAG
>JBLMXY010000064.1:0-18037 GCA_050257975.1 Acidobacteriota bacterium | reverse complement strand
GCATTCTTCCCGCGGTAGGCGCCGAGGCGTTTGGCGAGGGCTTTTCCGCCGTCGACCCGGTCGCGGTAGGGAAGGAGCGCGGCTTCTTCTTCCACGGGCACCTCCTATTCCAGCGGGCCCGGCCTGCCGGCGACTATGGCATCGCGAGGCCGAAGCGGAATGATGCAAAGGCACCACACCGGTGGCCGCCGGAGAGCCGGGGGAAAGGCCTTCTTCGAGGTCGTGGGGCTCAGAAAGGGCGCGAGGTCTCGCGCGGGGCGGCAGGCGCGATCGTCGACACGGGCCCGGTCTCTCGCTGTGCGATGCCGATGCCCGTTTCGGAGCAGCGCGTCGTCAGGTGGCGGAGGAATTTCGCGCGCGAGGTCCCGCGGGCCGCGTTGACCCGCATCGGGTCGATTGCCACGGGAATCGCCTCGAGGCCCACGACCTGGGGCGGCCGGATCGTGGCTCGGAAGAGCGCCGAAGGATCGTTGCGCAGCTCCGAATCGACGGCGTGGTCGTCCACGAAGTCGCCGGTGCCATGGCCGGCAGCCTGTGGCCGGGCGGGCGGGGCCGCACGGCCCAAACGCGCCGGCGGGGCCGCGATGGCGGCTACGGGCTCCATTCGTTGCGCTCGACGACGGGCAGCTGCAGGGCGCGCTCGCGGTCGAGGTCGAGCGCCCCCACGTGGAGCGCGAGCGGCGCCTGAACCCACTTGAAGATCGAGGCCGTAAAGAGTCTGGCGAAGCGCGCGGCCCAGGCGCGCAGCCGCTTCGAGTCCTCGCCAGGGAAAAGAGCGGGCAGGGCGGCGGCCATCTCCTCGACCGACATCTTCTCCTCGGCGTAAAGGTGCAGGCAGGCGTCCAGGACCGCGAAGGGCATGAGCTCCTCCTCGGCGAGCTGGTCCCGCTCGAGCTCCGGCCCGGCCGCCGTTTCCAGCGTCATCCGGATCCCTTCGAATCCGAAGCGGCGGCGGAGCCTTTCGAGCAAGGCGACGACGACCGTCTTGGGAACGTTGGCGATCACGGCGAGGCCCCCTTCCAGATCGCCTCCGACAGTCGTGTAGCCGACCGCCTTTTCGCTCATGTCGCTCGTCTGGAGAAACAGCGCGCCGGCGCTGTTGGCCCAGTTCCACATCCGAAGGCTGCGCAGGCGCGCCTGGATGTTCTGTCGGGTGACGGCCGTGGGCTCCCGATCCGGGCCCAGCATCGCGCGTGTCGCCTCCGTCTCCCGCTCGAACGCGTCCTCGATCGACACCGTGCGCAGGGGGATGCCCAGCTCCTCGCAGATCTTCGCCGCGGCGGCGCGCGTCTTCTCGGACGAGAAGCGCGTGGGCATGGAAAAGGCGCAGATCGACTCGGCGGCGCGGGCGCGCCGCGTCGCCTCGTCCAGATCGGGATGCCGTGTCGCCATCGCGTGCCACGCGACGAGCAGGGTCAGAAGCGAATCCCGGCCGCCCGAAAGAGCGATGCCGATGGAGCGGAAGGCGCCCGTCTTCTCGAAGTAGTCGCTGACACCCAGGGCGAGAGCCTCGAAGAGCTCGTCCAGCATCTCCTCTCGCGGCGTGCGGAGGGCAGGCTCCGCGGGGGGAAGGAAGAAGCTTCCTCCCGCGGGAGCGGGGTAGGGCAACCGCGACCGGTCGGCGGTCGGCTCTTCCGCCCGGATGGCCGTCACGCAGGCGGCCTCGCGAAAGAACGCCTCGCCGTTGCGGCGCCAGGTCGTGTTCTCCGTCCGCCGGCGCGTCGTGCGGTCCAGATCCACCACGCAGGCTTCGTACCCCTGTCGGAACCGCCGCGCCTCGAGCTCCAGACGCCCGTTCTGGAAGACGAAGCCGCCGCCGTCGAAGACGAGGGCGTCCTGGCCTCCGACGAGGTTGACGTAGGCGAGAGTCGCCTCGTTGTCGGCCGACCGGGTCGCCAGCAGCTCTCGCCGGGTCTGGAGCACTCCGACGCGGTATGGCGAGCCGGAGATGTTCACGACGAGCTCCGCGCCCGAATAGCTCCGCCGCCGCATGGGCCCCTCGGGCGACCAGGCGTCCTCGCACACCTCGACCGCCAGGATTCCGAAGTCGAACTCGAAGAGCCGGTCGCCGAGCGCAATTCCGCCGGCGTCGAGCAGCAGGCCCGGCGCGCCGCGCGAGAAGGTTCGGGCCTCGTAGAAGACGCCGTAGGTCGGCAGCTGCTCCTTGGGCACCAGGCCCAGGACCCGGCCGCGATGCAGGACGGCCGCCGTGTTGAAGAGCCGGCTTCCGACCGACACGGCGACTCCCAGGACGTAGGCGGCCGGGAGCGCCTTCGTTTCCGCAGCGATCCCCTCCAGCGCGGCGCGCTGCGCGTCGAGGAACGGCCGCCACTGGATGAGATCCTCGGGCGGATAGCCTCCCAGGACCTGCTCCGGGAAGCATCCGACCGTCACGTCCTCCCGAGCCATCTCCCGCGCCAGGCGCACGACGCGCCCGGCGTTCGACTCGACCGCGCCGACGGTCGTGTTGACGCTTCCCAGAGCGATCTTGACGAGCCTCATCGAAACCCGCTCCGTCGCAGCGTGAAGGCCCCGGCGCAAACATATCAGTCCGGTCCCGGTCGCCGTCGGTCCCGATCCCGGCGGGCCGGGTAGCATAGGGGGCCCCCGGCACAAACGGGGAACCGATGGACAACGCCCTCCAGGTCTCGCATCTGACGGTCGCCTTCGGCAAGACGACGGTCCTCGAGGACCTGAGCTTTGCCGTCGAGGCCGGCAGCGCGCTCGCGATCATCGGCCCCAACGGCTCGGGCAAGACCGTTCTCTTCAAGGCCCTGATCGGGGCCGCCCCCGCCCGGGGCACGGTGACCTGGGCGCCCGGCACCCGGATCGGCTACGTTCCCCAGAAGCTCGACATCGAGCGGGACCTTCCCCTGACGGGCATCGAGTTCCTTCGCGCGCGGGCGCAGGTGAGCCGGGTTCCCTTCGAGGAGATCGCGCGCGTGCTCGGCCTGGTCGAGCTGCCGTCCGAATCCGCCGCGCAGCCGATCGGCACCCTCTCGGGCGGGCAATTTCAGCGGCTTCTGCTCGCCTTCGCGCTGATGGGGCACCCGTCGGTGCTCCTCTTCGACGAGCCGACGGCGGGCGTGGACGAGCCGGGACAGGAGGAGATCTACGCGCTCTTCGGGCGCCTGAAGCGAGAGGAAGGGCTCACGCTCCTGTTGATTTCTCACGAGCTCTCGCTCGTGTATCGGCATGCCGACAACGTGCTCTGCCTCTCCCGGAGGCGCGCCTGGTTCGGGCCGCCCGTCGCCATTCTGACTCCCGAGCGGCTGCAGGAAGCCTACGGCACGACGGCCCGGTTCCACGTTCACGACGCGCGATGACCCCGACGCCCGCCGACCTCGTCCTCCCGATGGTGATGGCCGCCGCGGCGGGCCTCATCGGATCGATCGCCGTGATGCGGCGGATGACGCTCGCCTCCGACGCCATCTCGCATATCGCCCTGCCCGGGATCACGGCAGCCATCCTGCTCAAGGCAAACCCGATGGCCGGCGGCCTGGTGGCGCTTCTCCTCGGAGCGCTCCTCGTCTGGTCGCTCGAGCGCAAGACGGGCGTGCCGACGGAGGCGGTCATCGGCGTCGTCTTTTCGGCGGCGCTCGCGGTCGGGAGCATGCTCGCCTCCGGAGAGGACCTGATCGAAGCCCTGTTCGGGGCGCCGCGCCGTCCGAAGCCCGCCGAGGCGGTGATCGGCTTTCTCGTCGCGGCCCTCGTGATCGCCTTCGTCGTGAGGGCGCGCAGCCGGCTGGTGATCACGCTGGTCTCGCCCGATCTCGCGCGGACGGCGGGCATCGACGTGCCGCGGATCAATCTGCTGTTCCTGATGGCCTTCGCGCTGACCGTGGCGCTCGGTCTGCGCTACCTGGGCGTGCTGCTGATGGGCTCGCTCATCATCATTCCGGCCGCGACGGGAAAGCTCCTCGCGCGCAGCCTCTCCGGAATGCAGGCAGTCTCGGTCGCGAGCGCCGTGGGCTCGACACTCGCGGGCGCGTTCGCCGCCCCGGCGCTCGGTCTGGAGATCGGGCCGCTGACCATCACGATCGCGGCGGCCTTCTTCTTCCTGGGCCTCTTCCGGCGGCGCGAGAATTGACGAGCCGCCGGGCGACCGGCGCTTCCCGCCCGTTTCTCAGAGAAAGCCCTTCTCGCGGGCGAGCCGCAGGAGCGCGTCTCCCGACTCGCCGGGCGGCTCGGTTCCCGAGAGGACGAGGTCCGGGTTGAGCGGAGGCGCGTAGGGCTCCGTCGCGCCGGGAAGGTGCGGCGCGCCGCCCTCGCGGGCGAGGCGATAGAGCCCTTTGGGGTCGCGCCGCGTGCGCACGGCCTCCGGCGCGTCGACCAGGACCTCGAGGAACCTCTCGATCTTCGAGCGGGCGCGGTCCCGGTGCTCGCGGCGCGGAGCGGTCGCGTCGACGACAACCGGGAAGCCCTGCGAAACCAGAAGCGCGGCGAGCTCCGCGAGCTCCCGGTAGAACCGGTCGCGCTCTTGCGGCTCGTAGGTCGGCGCGGGCGTCAGGATCCGTCGCAGGGCGTCGGACTCGAGGTGCACGGCGCGCACCCCTTCCTTTGCGGCCGCTTCGAGGAAGGCCCGGGCGACGGTCGTCTTGCCCGACGCCGGAGGTCCGGTGATCCATACGGCCCAGCTCACGGCTGCGCGCGCTTGAGATAGGCCGGAATGTCCTCGGGCCGAAATCGCGGCGAGTCGAGGACCGACAGCAGGAACCGGAAAAGCAGACGCCGGGTCCGCTCGGACTCCCGCGGGTACCAGAGCGGGTTGCCGAGCACGAGCGCCCGAAAGGCGAAGTGCGGCGCGATCGCGGAGGACAGGCCCGCGTCTCCGGAGGCCTCGAGATAGCGGCTCCAGAAGACATGGAAGAGCTCGGCGAAGGGCCCGGCGAAGGTTCCGGCCGTGCGGATTGCGAAGAAGACATAGTTGATCGAGAGCGCGGCGACGTCGTCGGCCGGATCGCCATAGCGGCCGCGGCTTCTGTCCAGCACCGAGAAATCGGTCCCTTCGCGAAAGAGGAGATTCCAGGGGTGGAAATCGCCGTGGACCACGCGCAGTCTGTCCTCCCGCCCGCGCAGCCGGTACCTCCAGGAGAGCGCCGAAGACTCGATGCGCTCGAGCAGCGCGGCGTCCACGAACCCGCAGGGGAGGGAGTAGGAATCGGCGACCCCCGCCAGGCACTCCCCCGAGCCGGTCAGGTCTCGCAGGCGGCGGCGCCAGTAGCTCGGGTGGCGGGCCGGCTCGCGGTGGATGGCGGCGAGGTAATCGGCGAGCGCCCGGGCGCGGGCCCGGTCCGTCTCCTCGGGCGCTCCGCCGGCGGCGATGCGCTCGAGGTCGCGCGCGTACGGCTCTCCCTCGCAGAATTCCATCAGGTAGAAGAACTCACCCGTCTCCTCCAGGCCCCGGGCGCCGCCCGGGCGAAGCGCCCCCGCGCCGACCACCGCCGCGTGGCGGGGCAGCCCCCCGAAGTCATCAAGGGCTCGGACGACGATCGCCGCCCGGTCCGCCCGGTCCTCGTGCCCGAAGGCGCCCGGACGAACCGTCTCGAGGACCAGCCGGCGCCATCCGGCCTCCGAAGGCCAGCGGACCAGATACGGCGTGCCGTATCCGCCTTCCTTGACCTGCGACGGACCGACGCCGAGCCGCTCCCAGGTGGCCGCCCCGGCCTCCGGCCCGAAGCGCTCCCGGAGGTACTCGCGCAAGCCGGGGAATTGCTCCTCGACGCGGCCGGGAGCCGGCGACCGATCTTGCATGGCTGCTCCGACTCGGATGGTAGGCGGACCCGGCGAAGGCGAGACTGATACGGACGCATCAGTCCGGCCGCTGGGAAGCGGCGCCCCTGCTACGCCGCGGGCTGTTGCCGTGTGAGGCAGTGAAGCGTGCCAAGCCCCCAGACCAGGTCCATGGCGTGGATGCCGACGACCGGGCGGTCGCGAAACAGCTCCCCGAGAATCCCCAGTGCGATCCGGTCCCTCGGGTCGTTGAAGGTAGGCACGAGCACGGCGGCGTTGGCGATCAGGAAATTCGCGTAGGAGGCCGGCAGCCGGCGCCCGTCGAAGAAGACCGGATTCGGCATCGGGATCGGGACGACTTCGACCCGTGAGCCGTCCTCGAGCCGCATCCCCTCCAGCCGCTCCCGATTCTCCTCCAACACGGAGTAGTTGTCGTCCCCGGAGTTCTCCTCCCGGCAGAGCACGACCGTACGCGGTCCCACGAAGCGGCAGAGATCGTCCACGTGTCCGTGCGTGTCGTCTCCCGCGATCCCGCGCCCGAGCCAGAGGACGTCTCCCGCGCCGAGGAAGTCCCGGAAGACCTCTTCGTAGTCCCGCCGCGTCAGGCCGGGATTGCGCACCTGGACGCGGGGATCGAGCAGGCACTCCTCCGTCGTCAGGAGAGATCCCCTCCCGTTGACGTCGATCGCTCCGCCCTCGAGCACGACGTCGCGGCCGCGCTTCTCGGCAGCGAAGACGGGCAGCGCGAGCTCCTTCGCGATGCGATCGGGAACGCGGTCGTCGCGGTGCCAGTCGGGATAGCGCGCCCATGCATTGAATCGGAATCGGCAGATCGCGACCTCGGCGGGCGGTCCATCCACGCGAACGAAGGCCGGTCCGGAGTCTCGAGTCCATCCGCGGTCCGTCGGAATGCGGAAGAACTCGATGCGCGAGGAATCCACCCCGTTGCGGGCGAGGATCCGCCGCGCGCGCTCCCGGTGAGCGCGAGACTGAACGAGGATCCGGACGATCTCGCCCCGCGAGAGCACGCGGACGATCTCGGCGTATGCCCACGGGATCGGGCCCAAGCGCCCGGGCCAGTCGGTCGCATTGTGGGGCCAGCCGACCCAGGTTGCTTCGTGAGGCTCCCACTCGGCCGGCATCCGGAACCCGAGCGCGGCGGGAGTCTTCTTGCTTCGGGGAGTCAACCCGTCCCCTCGCGAGGCGTCAGCGGGGGCCGCCGTGCGGCGGCGCGTCGAGGAACCGGCGCGTCAGGCCTTCGTACGCGTCGATCCGGCGGTCGCGCAGGAAGGGCCAGTTGCGCCGCACGTCCTCGATGCGGGCGGGATCGATTTCTGCGACGAGAACTTGTTCCTGATCCGTCGAGCCGCGGGCGAGCAGAACGCCCTGCGGATCCGCGATGAAGGACGTCCCCCAGAACTCGATCCCACCGCCTTCCTGCCCCTCCGGCTTCTCGTAGCCCACGCGGTTGACCGCCGCCACGTAGAGGCCGTTGGCGATCGCGTGGCCGCGCTGGACGGTCATCCAGGCGTCGAGCTGCGCCGCGCCGTGCGTCTCCTTTTCGAACGGATGCCAGCCGATCGCCGTCGGATAGAAGAGCACCGCCGCTCCTTGAAGCGCCGCCAGACGCGCGGCTTCCGGGTACCACTGGTCCCAGCAGATCAAGACCGCGACGGGTCCGGGCCGCACGGCGAAGACGGGGAACCCGAGGTCGCCCGGCGCGAAATAGAACTTCTCGTAGTAGGCCGGATCGTCCGGAATGTGCATCTTCCGGTACAGGCCTGCGATGCGGCCCTCGGCGTCGATGACCGCCGCGCTGTTGTGGTAGACGCCTGCCGCGCGGCGTTCGAAAACAGGAGCGACGATGACGACGCCGGCTCGCCGCGCCGCTTCGCCCAGACTTTCGGTGGTCGGCCCGGGCACCGGTTCGGCCAGATCGAAGGTCGCCGGGTCCTCCTTCTGGCAGAAGTATCGCGAACGAAAGAGCTCAGGCAGGCAGACGACTTCCGCTCCCAAGCGCGCCGCCTCCTCGACCTTCGAGACCGCCCGCGCCAGGTTCTCGGCGGGATCGGCGGCGCAGGCCATCTGGACGAGGCCAATTTGAAATCTTCTCTCGAGGCGGGACGATGCGGGTTCGTTCATCGAGCCGCATCATAGCGTTGGGGCCTCCTGGCGCGTTTCCCGCTCGCCGGTGGCCCGAGCCGGGTCGCACTCGGATTTTCGGTCGCGGGCGCCCCGTGCTATCCTTCGCCCCCGCTCGCGTGGGGCTGTAGCTCAGTTTGGGAGAGCGCCTGAATGGCATTCAGGAGGTCGACGGTTCGATCCCGTTCAGCTCCACCAACGAGACCCGCTTCCCTGCGTGCGTTCGCCGCACACGTTCGGGACGACAAACACCTGGACCTTCATCCGATCGCGCGCCGTCGTGACCTGCTTCAGATCGGAATGCACCACGCCGCCGGCCTCCTCCGGTACCACACCCAGCGGAATGTCGAAGTTGTTGAGGACTTGGAACACTTGCAGAATCGCCTGATCGGCAGTTTCCGACGGGATGGCCGTGGCACCGAAGACCGTCGCCCGGAGGAAGCGCGAGGGCGGCGTGAAATCGCCCGGCAACCCGATCTATGCCCGGGACGCCGCCGGGCCTCGCTGCGAGGCTATCCAGGGAGTTGACCCTTCCGGCGACAGGCCCGGACGCACCGGACCTGAAAAGCCGCTGCCGCACCGGGCACGCACTACTGAACCGGCCCGGTCATTCGTGCGAGGCGGGCGGCGAAGCGGAACCACAGCGGCTTGCGGTCGTACTCGCCCGGGTCCATGATCCTCGACTTTGCGAAATCCGCCTCGAACATGCGCTCGACCTCTGCCGCGAAGGCCGCGTCCGAGATCACCGCGGTGATCTCGAAGTTCAGCCGGAAGGAGCGGTTGTCGAAGTTGGCCGTGCCTACGGTGGCGGTGGAGTGGTCGATGAGCATGACCTTCTCGTGCAGGAAGCCTGCTCCATACCGGTAGAACTTCCCGCCGGTGAGGCTCGCGTCATCGACGTACGTGTAGGCCGAAAGACCCACCAGAGGATTGTCGGGCTTGTCCGGGATGAGAATGCGGACGTCGACGCCACGAAGCCCCGCCAGTTGCAGCGCGTCGGTCACGGGCTTGTCCGGGACGAAGTATGGGGTCGCGATCCAGATCCGCTCTCTGGCCGAGTTGATGGCGTGGATGTACATCAGATTCGCAGTCTCGAGCGTGTCCGCCGGACTCGAGGGCACGATCAGCACGGGAACGTCTCCGGCTTTCGACGGAATCGGATCCCACCGAACGTCCAGCCGGCCTCCGGTCGCCCAGTGCCAGTCGTCCGCGAAAGCAAGCTGCGCGCCCAGCGCGGCCGGGCCCTCGATTCGGACGTGGGTGTCCCGCCAGGGGCCGATCTTGGGGTCGCGGGAGAGGTACTCGTCACCGACGTTGTGACCGCCGACCCACGCGACCTTGCCGTCGACCACCACGATCTTGCGGTGATTCCGGAAATTGAGCTGGAATCGGTTTTGCGGGCCTTTTCGGGTATTGAACTCATGAACGTCGATCCCGGCGGCGCGGAGCTCTTCGATATAGGCGCGCGGGAGGTCGTGGCTGCCGAGCTCGTCGTACAGGAGGCGCACCCGAATCCCGGCCCTGGCCCTCTCGATCAGGTGGGCCTTGAGCTCGCGGCCGATGCCGTCGTCGTGGACGATGTAGAACTCGACCAGGACGTACTCCCGGGCGGAATCGATGCCTTGCAGGATGCTCTTGAACGTGGCGTCCCCGTTGATCAGGAGATCCACCGCGTTCCCGCGAAGAAACGGAATCCCCGCCAGGCGCGCAGCGGCGCGGCCCGCCGGAGCGATCTCCTCCTCCGGAATGCGGAACGGGGCGACCGCCGCCACGGCCTCCTTCGTCACGCCGAGGATTTCCTGCATGTTTTCCCGACGGGCGCTCACATAGCCATGGAAGCGGCTCCGTCCCAGAACCCAGTAGGCCGGCACGGCCACATACGGGAAGGTGTTCAGGGACACCACCCAGGCGATGGTCCCCTGCTCGGTGCGCGTGCTCATGACCGCGTGAATGGAGGAAAGGAGCCCGAGCGCATGAAACACGACGATGGTGAGGCCGATCATGCCCCGTTTCCTCCACTTCCCCATTTTTCCGATCCGGCGCGGCCAGCGCCCGCGCCGTTCCTTCCATCTACGATATCCGCCTGGCCAGTGATCGCGCCTCAGAACTCTACCGGCCGGAGAGGCCAGGCTACTGCTGGTGCGCCAGCATTTCAGCGAACCGGTCGCTCCCGGTGACGGGCAGGGGCTCGGTCAGCTCCTGGGCGCGTGTGAAATCCGCTTCGAAGAGCTCCCGCCGCATCTGGCCGACGAACGTCGGGTCCGAGGTTGCGATGTCGATCTCGTCGTTGGTCCGCAGCGACAGCTTGTTGAAGTTGCAGGAGCCAAGGATGCCCCAGCCGTCCACGATCGCGGCCTTCGTGTGCATCATTCCCGGAAACGAGTAGACGCGGACTCCGTTCTGCAGCAGCCGATTCGCCTTGACCTTGTTGTTGCTGTCCGACGTGTCCATGTCGGCCTGGGAGGGCATCACGACGCGCACGTCCACGCCGCGCCGACGGGCCTCGATGAGGGCGCGGATCACGGTGTCGTCGTAGATGTACGGGTTGGCGATCCACGCATACCGGCGCGCCCGGCCGAGCGCCACGCGAAGGTACCGAAGGACGACCGGGTTGAGGGTCTTCGTGTAGATCGGGCGGATGTCGACATAGTCCTCCCGCTCGGCGGGCCCTTCGTAGGCCTTGGGCTGCGTCAGATACGCCCCGGCGTAGGCCAGGTCGCCGAGGATGGAAGCGTGGCTCCAGGCGAGCTGGAAGTCGCGCTCGAGCCAGCCGACGATCGGCCCCTCGAGCTCCGCCATCGCGTCGTGCCATTCGTAGCGGTATTCGCGGCCGGCGTTCATCCCCCCGACGTAGGCGTATTTTCGGTCGACGATGTAAACCTTCGAGTGATCCCCCATCGTCATGGAGTTCAGGAAGTTGCGAACGTGAACCTTCGAGCCGTCCCGGAGGTAGGGCTGGATGGCCCGGGGCGGCCTGAAGTCTTCGGGCATCGGCGTCTGCGGAGGCACCAGGCTCGCGTCGAGAGACGTCACGCGGTCGATGACGACCCGAGTGTCGGGAATCTTGAGCGAGCGCTGACGGACCTTGTCGGCCAGCTCCACCGCGAAGTCGTCGGTGTCCCAGATGCAGACCCGGAGGTGCAGCGACTGCCGGGCCTCGGCGATCCGGCGCTCGAGCAGAGGGAAGAAATTGGAGCCGTCGACAATGAGGCGGATCGAGCCCCGGTAGCGCCGCGAGCCCATCATCGAATCCAGCTTCGCCTCGAAGGCGGGCAGGTCCATCCCCGGCTCATCGGTCACGATGGGCGGGATTTTCGGCGCGGGCCAGCTCCTGCGCCGCAGCATCACCCGGACGGTCTGCAGGCCGAAGTTCACGGCCCGGCCCGCGAAGGAGACAGGGTTCTTGACGAACGCCAGGAGCTGGCCCTCGATGACGGCCGCCTCGAGCATGCGCCAGCTCTTTCCCGAGGCGGCCTGCTCGCTCGCGACGTCGACCGACCCGGGCGACAGAGTGACGGCCATGACTTTCCGGTCGAGGTCAAAGACCAGGAAGGTCGGGGGCCTTCCCTCATGCGCGCTGACGACGACGAGCAGACCCTGGGTATGGCCCTTTTCGCGCAGGAACTCCGCGACGACCTCGAAGAGGATCCGGCCGAACTGCGTCAGGTCGATGCGGCGACCGATGTGGACGGCCTCTGGCACCTCGGCGGCCGGGACGAGCCGCGCGCCGCCCGCGGCCTCCCGATACGCCACGAACTCGCGGTCCCCGATGCCGATGAAGACTCCCTCGCCCGGGGCGGCGCCGGGCATGATTCTTTCGGCTACTTTGGGGAGCAGCGGCCGGAATTCCTCGCCCAAAACGACCGCGGCTTCGCGGACGGAGGCGTGCATCTGCTCGACGCCTTTCGGGGCCTTCTCGACGAGCTTCAGCCGCGTGGTCCGGAACCTGACCTCCTGGCCCTGTTCGAGAACGTTCGCCTTCCACTCGGCTCTGAAGACGGCCTTCTTGCCGTCCTGCGGAACGACCAGGATCAGGTTGTTGTGATACACGTACGCCCGCAGCACGGGCCGAGGCGGCAGGGCGTCGAGGGCGCGGCGCGTGGCGGCGTCGCTGACGACGTGGCTACACCCGGCGGCTGCGAGGGCGGCGAGGAGGAGCCCGGCAGCGCGCGCCACGTAGATCCGCAGCGCCGCCCGCGTCATCGAGTACGGCCTAGGCCTTTCGAATTCCGTCACAAGTGTCGACGTCGCCGATCGTCGAGGCGGCGAAGGGAACCGATACCGCCGACACGATGCCTTACTCGGCGCATTTCGTCTCTTCGCTCGAATCGTCGAAGAGCATCCAGCCCCATCCTTTCGCCGGCCGCACGTGAAAGGCGAGGAGTGTGCCGGCGATTCCGTCCAGCAGCAGCCAATAGCAGCAGTTGCGGACAGCCGTAGCCGCCTCCCTCTCCGCTCAACAAGCCGGAGCGGACTTTCCTCCGGGACGCGCGGGGTGGTCAGGTCTGCCGTTCACCAGACGGGGCCACCCATGTAGATCCCCGGGCCCCATCCGCCGACGTAGCCAGGGCCGCGCCAGCAGCAGGGTCCGACCCATCCCGGGTAGCCGTAGCTGACGCCGACGTAGGTCGACGTTTCGCATCCGATGGCAGCGGTCGCGAAAACGGCGAGGAGAAGGAGCGCGGCGAGGCGAAGCGGGTTCAGCTTGAAATGGCGCATGTCGATCTCCCTCACGGTCAGTAGGGGTATTTCTGCAGCGCGACGACCGCGCCGGTCGGATCGGCGATGACGGCGAGCGAGCCTTTGCGGATCTCGGGCTGCGGAACGATGAGGACGCGGCCGCCCAATCCCGCCACGCGCGCGGCGAGGCCCGCGGGATCGGCGACCAGAACGTGAGGCAGCCAGTTGGGCGGCACGTTCTTCTCGGAGTCCGGGACGCGGAAGACGCCCGCGCGGGCCCGGCCGTGGCTGAGCACGGCGTAGCTCGCCCCCGACTCGGCCTTCGACAGGGTCACGTCGTGCGGAGCGACGCTGTTGTAGAAGGCGAGCGTGGCGTCCAGGTCGTGCGTGAGGTACTCGTTCCAGAAGAAAGTGCCCTCGACGGGCGCCGCCGGCTCGAGCGGGTCGCCCGCGGAGAAGCGCACCAAGCCGAAGGGCGCTCCCTGCGGGTCCCGCAGGACCGCGGCGCGTGCGACCGACCCGACGTCGACCGGTCCGGCCAGGACCCCGCCGCCTTCGGCCTTCGCCCTGCCGACTGCAGCATCCACGTCGGCCACCGACATGTAGGAGAGCCAGTGCGCGGGAGTCTTTCCGTAGCTCTCCGACCGCGGCATATGGATGCCGCCGACCGGCTTCTTTCCGAGCCGCGCGACGCTGTAGGGGTGGCCGAGAACCGTGGTGTCGACGTATTCCCATCCGAGCAGCGCCGTGTAGAACTTCTTGCAGGACGCAGGGTCGTCGGTCGTCAGGTCGTGCCAGACGAAGCGGCCGGGGTCGTTCGCAGTGCGCTCTCCGGCGGGGACCGTGCCGCTGCTGCGGCATCCGAAGGACAGGGCAACCGCCGCGGAAAGAATCAGAACGGGAAGTCGTCGGCCCATTGGCGGACTGGTCGAGCTCGAGTACGGCATTCCGGGAGCATACAAGAACCGCCGAACAAACCCCGCGATAGTGCGCGCGCCTCAGGGCTCTACCGGCGAATTAACACCTTTGCGAATGAATGGTATTCGAGAGGAAATTGCTAGCCTCTGGCCCAGTCGAGGCACCGGCGACGAAAGCACATTCCTGTCCCCGGGCGATCAGAGTTCGGGGACCTGGCCGCCGCACGACGCCAGCTTTTCTGCGATGGCAAAGCCGATGCCCGCGCGCCTGCCCGATCCCGTGATAACCGCCGTGCCGCCTTTTAGGTCCCCGTACAATCGATCATTCATGGTCTCGACCTCTCCTTTGCCAAGTCCTGTCCGCTCTGGTTCCGTAGTCCCCCAGCCTCGAGCAACTGTCCACTCGTGTCGCCAGCATTGAGACGGGTGGTCATGTTGAGCACGGCCTGAGGCGGCACGCCATCCCATCCACTTCCCTTCGGCTCTGGCAACGTGCCGCCCCAGACATTTCCTTCAGCACCGGCCACTACAGCAGGAACAGGCAGAGCCAGACGATCACCGTTGGGACCGATGCTGCCAGAAGCAGGCCCTTGGGCGAAACGGCCTCGTCGAAGTGCTTTCGAAGGATCGATTGCCCCGCCGGATTCGGCGCGTTCGCAATGATGGTCAGGCCGCCGCCAGCCACCGCACCGGCCACGACGGCGTACTTCATTCCGTCACTGAATCCCGGCACGAGCGTGGCCAGGTACGTCAGGGCTGCATTGTCGTTGAAGGCTGTGAGGATCGTGGCCATCGCCATCAATGCGGTCGCGCTCAGGCTGCTGAGAACCGGCGCGATCCACCACCCCTGCATGCCGCCATGGATCACCAGGCCGGCAAGGAAGAACCCGACCAGCATCGGCTGCTGCAGATTGATTCGATTCTGGTAGGGAGCTGTCGCTTGCGCGAAGCCGAGAAAGAACAGCGCGCCCAGAACGAAGAGTTGGGCATGGTGCGCATTCACGATCGTCCACGCCATGAACAGGATGTGCACGACCGTCACCCAAGCGGGGACCGTGTCCTCTCGGTCGTCCCAGTTCGGATCCACATATCGGGCACGCTGATCGCTCGGCAGGAGGGCGGGAATCCACCGCCGCATTTCGTCCAGCCGGAGGTCCTCGAATCGTCTCGCGAACGCCTCCTTGATCAGGGCCGGGTCCACCTTGTCCCGCTGCATCTTTGGCAGGAATTCTTCTTCCATACGCGCCTCGATGCGCGCGACATAGGCATCGATCGGCTGCTTGATTTCGTCGCGGACCGCCCCGCGCTCGTTCAGTTCCGCCTCGACCTCCTTCCACTCCTGGCTCACCAGTTCCGGTGTCACGACTTCCCGTTCGATCCGCTCCTCGAGGCAGCGAAGAGCGTAGGCACCCTGCAGGCGAGAGAACTCGCCTCGAAACACCGTGAAGTACAGGCCATTGACGATCAGGATCCCGATCACCGCCTTCCAGCCGATCGCGCTGAGCATGAACGCGGTGTCCCAACCCCAGGGACCTGCGACCATCAACACCGGCGGCGCGGCGAAGTGAGTCAGGGTCCCGCCGACGGATACGTTGACGAACAGGAGCGCGAGCGTCGCGTACTTGAATTTCCCGCTTGGGTCGAGGGCATAGAACCTGCGTGACAGCAGCATCGCCGAAATCGTGATGGCCGCGGGCTCCGTGATGAGCGATCCGAGCAATGGGCCGAGCGTCAGGATCGTGAACCAGAGGGCGCTCAGTGACCCCCCGAACAGCTTCGCCACTGCCTCCATGACCCTTTCCGCGAGCTTCAGGATCGGGCGTGTCGAGGCCAGAAGCATGATCACGACGACGAAAGCTGCCTCCGTCAGGTCGACGCCGTGGGTCATGTAGTTGACGACCGTCGGCCAATCGTAAAAGTAGATGATCGACGCGAACAAGGGGACGATCCAAAGGCCGAATACCACTTCGACCTCGCCGAAGAAATGCAGCGCCTCCGCGATGAAGTCGACCGAGTTCTCGCTCGCTTCACCCGAATCGATCTTCGCCTGGTGCGCTTTGCGGCGCCGGAGCGACGCCGACGTGAACCTGCTCGCCAGGAACGTGTGCAGGATGGCGAACAGGAAGATCAGGCTGGCGAC
This sequence comes from Acidobacteriota bacterium, assembly GCA_050257975.1. Taxonomy (GTDB): domain Bacteria; phylum Acidobacteriota; class Thermoanaerobaculia; order UBA5066; family Gp7-AA6; genus DATBFU01. The sequence goes on along the minus strand of JBLMXY010000064.1, from coordinate 2,425 downwards.
GAGATTTAGCGGCTCCCTGGCAATGCGATTCCTCAATATGTCGATCACGCCCGCCAGCCCGGCATCGCCGTAACTATCGAGGCTGCGGGGAAACACCGCGGTCGCCCCCGGTTCGGGTTCCCGGGCGCACGCTGGACCTGGTATGAGGATCGGGGCGGCGACGGCGAGCAGGATGGTTAGCAGCGACAGGACACGGATCCCGGCTCTGGGCCGGCGCGTGAGGCCTACGCCGCCTTCCCGCAAGCTCGTGGGTTGCCACAAATGCAGGTTCAACGTGTTTCCCCTTTTCTTCCCCCTCAACAGACGCGGGCGCAGGTGGATTTGAGCCTTGTTGGCGGCGCCGTTTCCTGCGTCGCTCAACTATGATATGCACTCGAATAGCGTCCGGCACCTCCCCTCGCCCGGCGTGAATCGATTCACGTACACGGTGGTCCTGGATCCTCGAGGGCCGGCGCCGAACCTTGGAGGTGAACATGTTGAAGCCGATTCTCCGGCTTCGTTCCTGCGTCGTCCTGGCCGCCGTCTCGCTGGGCCTCGGGGCCGGCCGCCTCGAAGCGCAGACGCCTCCCCCCTCGCCCGAGAGCGAAGCCCAGTGGCACTTCGCTGCGGGTCTCTACGGCTTTTTCCCCGCCCTGAAGGGCACGGTCACGGCCGCCGACCAGGTCCATATCCCGATCGACGTGAGCTTCTCGGAGCTGTTTGACCACCTCAAGTTGAACCTGACCGGCCACTTCGAGGCGCAGACCGGCCGGATCGGTTTCGGAATCGACACCTTCTACGTCAAGCTCGGCGTGGACATCCCGGGGGCCCTGCCCGAGCAGGTCGAGGCGAAGCTGAGGATGCGGCAGTTCATCGGGGAAACCTTCGGCTTCTACCAGGTCGCCCGGGGCAGCGGCGAGCACCCCTGGAGCCTCGAGGCGATCGGCGGAATCCGGTTCTGGGACACAAACGTCCGGATCGAAAGCGACATCGCCGACATCAACGGAAAGTCGACGAGCTGGGTGGACGGGTTCGGAGGACTGCGCCTGCAGATTCCGATCGGACCGCGCCTGATCGTCCTGGGCCGCGGCGACGTCGGCGGGGGCGGTGCCCGCCTCGACTGGTCGGCGTCGGGCGATCTCGCCTACCGCCTGGGAAAGGGCTGGATCGTCGGTGCCGGCTACCGAACCCTCGATGTCGAGTACAGGAAGCTGACCGTCTGGGACATCGGCTACGACGGGCCGCGGGTGTGGATCGTGTATTCATGGTGAGGGGCGCAGGAGCTCGCCTTGACGCCGCGGGCCGGCGGGTGATCGACTCGGGCCCCACCGCATCCCGGGGATTCAAGGATGGAGAACAGGCTCGGCTGCCCGCGCGAGGACACGGAGTTGAACCCGTGGATTTCTGCGAATTCCCGAGCAACAAAGAAAGGATCAGACCACCATTGCTGCGGGAAGGCGCCCAGGGTGAGATCGGCCGTCAGGAGTTCGGCCTGGAGCACGTAGTTGAACATGACGAGGCAGAGGGCGTCGATCAAACGGCATGAGCGTCCGCCCGCCCGTCGATCATCTTCGCGCCGTCGGCCGCGATCTTCCCGGTCGAGATCTGCTTGATCGAATTGCCGTCGATCAGCACGTTCGCGTCGGCGGTGGCCGGGTTCATAGCACTTTCGAAACGGACATCTCCCGGATCACATCCTCGACGAACTCGCGGATCAGTTCGCTCCTCGGATTGGCGACGTGTTCGCCCGTGGGATTGACGAGAAAGGTCTCCGATCGGGCCGACCAGTACGGCTGCTCGGTTTTCGTGTCGTAGAGGATGGTCTCGACGACGGCGACCTGGCTCGCGGAGACGTCCCGCTCGACTTTCTTGACCTCGAGAAGCTTGCAGATGAGCAGGGTGTCGAAGCCCCCGGCCTTCACGAGCTCGACCAGACGCTCCCGGTCCGGCGGTGGGCCGGCAAAGACCGTGTGGACGGCATCGGCCGCGATGCCCCGGCTCCGGAGCTGCCGGGTCCACTCGTCCTCGAGGGATATCCGGACACCGGGGTCCTGAAAAACGGCGAGCACGAGCGTCTTGCCGGGCTTTGTCCGGGACCGGGCACTGTCCCGCCAGACGTCGGAAACGATCGTGCTCTTCGCGCATCCGGCGAGGAGCGCCAGGCACGTAGCGGCGCAAAGAAGAAGCACGCAGGTCCCGATCCTCGTCGATGGTCGTGCGCCGGTGACGATCGGAGCCCTCCTCGTCGCCGCTCCGCGGGGGCGCGCGCTTTTCGACGATTCACATTGTCCGGCAATTCGGCTCATCGGTCGGGGCTCCTAGAAGGTGTACCGGCTGGTGAACTGGAGGCGAACGTCGTCCCCCTTCGTGCCGTCCTTGTCTTCGCGCATCCCGTACAGCGCCTCGACGCCGAACAGCCACTGGACGAAAGGCGTCCAGGTCACGT
>JBLMXY010000063.1:0-4250 GCA_050257975.1 Acidobacteriota bacterium | reverse complement strand
CCGCGTTCCCGTTCCTGGGCGAGCGCTGCGACCGGATGGTGCATACGGTCATGGCGCGTCTCGCGAGCCGCCCGCCGGCGTAGCGGTCCCGTCGGGCGCGGGATGGCGGGCGATGGAAGATGCGGGAAGCGCGCCCGTGCTCGCGGCGCGAAGGGCCCTGGTCGAGCCGGGTGCTGAAAAATGGATGCGGGCGTCGTGTCCGAAGCTTTCGGCCGCGGGCGTGCGCTGCGCGAACGGCGGCCGAGAGTTTTCAAGCCCGGAGTCAACCGGCGGGCCGGGACTCTCGGCTGCCGGTCGTCCGCGGCGCTCGTCACGCCATCGCCCATCCTTTTTCAGCACCTGCGAGTCGACCAGGGACGGATCAGGCTCCCCGATCCCGGGCTGCGGAAAGGTCGGGGCGGCGGTTTCAGTTTCCCGGCGCCCCGTCCTCGTTGGCGCAGTCGAGGGAGAAAGCCGCGTTGGACAGCATCAGGACCGAGGGCTGGGCGGGGTCGCATCGGGCACCTTCGGGCGCGTAGTTGGCGACGAGGTACCAGGTCAATCCGCGCAGGTCAGGCGTCACGAGCCCCGGAGGCGCGGGCGCCCCGTCCGATTCGGCCGGATCCATATAGAGCAGCAGGGTCGCGTCCCGGTGCTCGCCGCCCGGGATCTCCTCTCCCTGATCGTTGACCTGGACGAAGCGCACGTGCGCGACGACGGCAGGGGTCGTGAGTCCGACCCCGCGGTCGGCACGCCGCACGACCCGGGCCCGATCCTCGGGAGGAACTCCTCGGACGATGCAGGGCGAGAGGGCGAGCAAGACGCCGAGCAGGAACATTCGAGGCTTCGTCATCTCGGGCCTCCTTTCGCGGGCGCTTCGTTCACATTTCGAAGCGACGCCGACAGCCGGAGACCGCTACTGCAAGATGCGCACCCCGGCGGGCCGGGCATGATGGCATCGCTGTTGCAGCGAAGAACCGGATACCGCCGCGAGGCGACCGCGGCGAGACCTCGCTCGGGCGCTCTGGACGACAGACCCGAAGCCGCGTCGGCGCAGGAGAGAGCTGCCCTCCCGAGGCGCCTCCTCGGCGATCCCCGCCGCTGCCATCGCCGTATAAAGACCCGGGGGGATCGTCATGAAGCTGGTCTCGTTCGTTTTCGCATTCCTCGTCGCGTCGTCACCCGCGATCGCCGCGCCTTCCCGCGACCCGGATGACGTCCGCGGCCTGCTCGAGCGGCAGGCGCAGGAGCTCATCGACGCCATCGCGGCCGGCCGGGCGGAGGTCTGGGAGCGCTACCTCGACGCCGACGCGCGGTTCATCGACGAGAGCGGAACCGTCCTGAACAAGAAGCAGATGGTCGAGGCCACCCGGCCCCTGCCGCAGGGTGTGTCGGGGACGATCCAGGTCACCGGCTTCGACGTCGCGCTGCACGGGGACGTCGCGGTCGCGACGTACGTGGACGACGAGCACGAGAACTTCCACGGCCACGAGCTCCACTGCCAGTACCGCACCACGGAGACCTGGCTGAAGAAGCCCGAGGGCTGGCGCCTCATCGCGGCGCAGGTCCTGGCGCTCCGGACCGACCCTCCCTCGATGGCGCTCCCGGCGGCGCGGCGGCGGGAATACTGCGGCAAGTACTCCCTCACCCCGGAGATCTCCTACGAGATCCGATGCAAGGGGGGCGCGCTCGAGGGGCAGCAGATCGGGCGGCCCCCGGTCGAGCTGCGCGCCGAAGCCCCGGACGTGCTGTTCGTGCCGGGGCGGCCGCGCTACCGCTACGTCTTCCAGCGGGACGCCGAAGGCAGGATCACGGGCTTTGCCGAGCGGCGCGAAGCCTGGGACCTCGTCTGGAAACGGGAGCCGTCGGGACGCTCGGCCGCGGGGCGCGGCAGGCGCCGAGAGCGCGAGACCCTCGTTTTCTCGGGCGATCCGCGATAGGATTAAGCATGCCAGCCGATTGGTGACGGCTTAGTCGAGGGCGCCTTCGGGCGCCCTTTTCTCTTGTGGGGGGAGGCGCTCATGCAGGAGCCTCTGACGACCGTGCCAGCCGCGGCGCCGCATCCGATGGAGCGGTGGACGCAGGACGGCCGCGATGTCCTCGATCCGTCCGGCCAGGTGGCCGCCACCCTGCGCACGCGGGAGGAGGCGCGGCGATTCGTGGCCGCGATCAACGCGGTGGCCGGCATGCCGACCGATGCGCTCGAGGCCTGGACGACCGGAGTGATCAACGATCCGGTCCACGAGCTCGCCGCGGAGCTCGAGGCCCTTCTCGAGTTCGCGCCGTATCCCGGCGAGCGGCGCAAGGGGGAGCGGCGCCAGGGGGATCGCCGCCGCGCGGCGACCCAGGTGCGCATCGAGGAGACACCGTGACGCACCCCGCTCCGGCCAGAGCGAGGGCGGAGCAGCCTCGCGAGCACGCGCCGGCGCCCTGGGCGCAGCTGGGCCGGTACGTGCGCGACGCGAACGGCCGCATCGTCGTCCGCGGAAAGAGCCCGCTCGACGCCCGCCGGGTGGTCGCCTGCGTCAACGCGCTGTCGGGCGTGCCGACCGAGACGATCGAGACCTGGACCATCCAGGTCGTCGGCGGCGCCGGCGCCGGGCCGGATCCGGCTCTTTCCGCCATTCCTGCCGACGCGGCGGAAGCCTTGAAAGCGCTCATCGGCTCCGAAGACCGAAGACTCGGGGAGAGACGCAAGGGAGATCGCCGCCGCGCGGCGTCCGCCAATTCCATCGAAGGGGAGGTTCATGAGCTCCGATCCGGTGACTGATTCCGAAGCGTTCGATCCGTTCGTCGAGGAGAGAGAGCCCCGCGAGCACGCTCCCGAGCCCTGGCGGCAGGATGGCCGCTACATCCGCGACGCGCGGGGCGCCATCGTGGTCCGCGGCCGCACCGCCGCCGACGCCCGCCGCATCGTGGCCGCCATCAACGGGACCCGCGGCATTCCCACCGAGGCCCTGGAAAGCTGGAGGGTCGACGACGTCTCGGATCCGGAGACCCGGCCCGACTTCGAGATCGACCTGGCGCCCGAGCCCGGCCCTTCGCCCCTCGCCGTTTCTCCGCCCCTGCAACGCGAGGGCGAGCGGCGCCGGGGAGAGCGCCGCGCGGCCGTGACCGTGACCGATCCGGAGACCCTCGTGTTCGACCGGCGGGTGTTTGATCGTCGCAAGGAGGAGAGGCGAAGAGCTTAGCCTTCCGGGAGAACAGGACACCGCAGGCGCGCCGACGCGCTCGAGGGAGTTGACGTGGCGCGCGTTCCGGCCAAGGGCAGGAGACGGAAGCGGGGAGATCCCGCCGAGCTGCTCCGGTCGCCCCTGTTCTCGCGCAACTCTCAGGACGGGCTTCGCGTCATGGAGAGGCTCGCGGCGGCGTCCTTGCGGCGCTCGGGCTCGGGCCGAACCCCTCAGGTCCTGTCCGAGGAGACCGGCCTGGCTCTTCCGACGCTGACGCAGCTGATCTCCTTCCTCCGGTCGGCGGGCCTGGTGTCGCAGCGCGGGCGCTCCGGAGTCCTTCGGCTCGGGCGCGGGGCCTCCGCCATCTCGGTCCTCGACGTCATCCGTGCGATCGACGGCGCCGGCCTGTGGAAGCGCTGCCTGCTCGGGCTGGCGGAATGCTCCGATACGACCCCCTGCCCGGTCCATTTCGCGTGGAAGACCGCGCGGGGCGAGCTCGAGCGGCACCTTGCGAGCCAGTCGATCGCCGACCTCGCACGCGCCGTCGCCCGCCGCCGGCGGCTTCGAAGAAAGGGTCCAAAGACTCCGGCGCGCAGACGCAAGCGCTGACTTGACGACCGGCTCCGTGGCGTTGTACACGGGTGCATCTTTCAACCGGGTCACGGATCGCGACGACATCCGCGATGAGCTCCACGGAGCGTGTCTCTCGGGCCTCCGGCCCGGCGACGCCGGCGCCGTCGGCCGGTGGCCTGTCTCGGACGGCGTGGACGCTCGGCGCCCTCGGCGCGGGGCTCCTCATGGGAATCCTGCTGCATGGCTCGGCGCAGGGCTGGGTGGGCGTGCTCGCCGGCGCCGTCGCGCCGGTGGGTCAGCTCTGGCTCTCGGCCCTTCAGATGACGGTGGTTCCGCTCGTGATCGGCCAGACGTTCGTGGCCGTCGTGGAGGCGCACGGCCACGGCTCGATCGGTGTGCTCGGCGCGAGGACGATGCTGCTGTTTCTCGCGATGCTCATCGCCGCGGGGTTGCTCACGGTGATGATCGTGCCGCCTTTCCTGTCGCTCTACGCGGTGGACGCCGCAACGGCCGCGTCCCTGAGGG
>JBLMXY010000062.1:0-11016 GCA_050257975.1 Acidobacteriota bacterium | reverse complement strand
ACTTGGCCTGCGCGGCCGGCGAGAGGGAGGAGACCTCGTCCAGGTACGCGGTGCCGTCGGCGGCGACCTCGAGCAGCCCGGGCTTCGAGGTCACGGCGCCGGTGAAAGCGCCCCGCTCGTGCCCGAAGAGCTCGCTCTCGAAGAGGTCGTCGGAGAGGTTCGCGGCGTCGATGCGCACGAACGGCCGGTCGCGGCGCTGCGACGCGTCGTGGATCGCGCGGGCCAGCCGGTCCTTGCCGGTGCCGCTCTCCCCCTGCAGCAGCACCGTCGAGGGCAGGTTGACGGCGCGCTCGAGCGCCTCGATCTCGACGGCGAGCTCGCGATGGCGCGTGCGAAAGAGGGAGGACAGCGAAGGCGCGCGCCCGGCCGGCTGCGCGGCCGGATCGGAGGCGTCCCCGTCAGGAGGAGGCGAAGCGACCCGTTTCATTCGCGGCGTCGCCCCAGAGGCGCTCCAGAGCGTAGAAGCGCCGCGCCTCGTCCTGGAAGATGTGAAAGACGACGTCCCCGTAGTCCATCAGAATCCAGCTGGCCGTCTCCATCCCTTCGACCGACAGGGCGGGGCCGAGCTTCCCGACGATGGAATCGGCGATGGCTCGCGCCTGGCGGTCCGAGCCGGCGGTGGACAGGACGAAGTAGTCGGCCATCGTCGTCAGCTCGGTCAGGTTGAAGACGAGGACCGCGGCGGCCTTGCGATCCAGGGCGGCGGTCAGACCCTCCCGGACTTTTTCCGTGGCGGAGAGCTCGGCCATCAGCGCCGCGTCACCCCGGATCCGTACAGGCCCTGCTTCGTGATGTACTCCGCGACCGGCTCCGGCACCCGGCCCGCGGCCTCGACGCCGCGCTCCAGATCTTCCCGGAGTTCCGTCGAGGAGATTCTAACCGAACCGGCGTCGAAAACCTCCAGGCGATCGGCGAGTCCCGGGACGTCCGGGATCCGCAGGCCCGCCCCGGAGAAGGGCTCGCGCAGGAAGGCGCCCACCCGGGCCAGCCTCAGGATCTGCTCCGGATCCTTCCAGCGGTCGAACCCGGCGAGCGCGTCGGTGCCCATCAGGAGCCACACCTCGTCTCCGGGGCGCCCGTCGCGAAAGGCGCGCAGCGTGTCCACCGTGTAGGAGGGGGGCTCCCGGTCGAGCTCGGCGAGCGACAGCGACCAGTCGGGCCGGCCCGCGAGGGCGAGCGCCAGCATCGCGACGCGATGCCGGGCGTCGGTCGAAGGCGCGCCCTTGTGAGGAGACACGCGGGCAGGCACGTAGATCACGCGGCGCAGGCCGAACTTCGCCGCCGCCGCCTCGACGGGCCGCAGGTGCCCGAAGTGAACGGGATCGAAGGTTCCGCCGAAAATCCCGATGCGCATCGGTGACGAAGACTACAGGACCGGCGCCGGCGCCACGGCCTGGAAGAGGTAATGCACCAGCTCCTTCAAGCCGCGCCGGGTCACCGCCGAGATCTCGAAGAACGGCAGGCCGCGACGCGCGGCGGCTTCCCGAATCGACGCCAGGCGCGACGCGTCCGAGACGGCGTCGCACTTGGAGGCGACCAGGACCCGCGGCCGCGCGGCGACCTCGGGCGAGAAGGCGGCGAGCTCCGCCTCGAGGACCGCGACGTCTTTTTCCGCATCCCCCGCCGCGGAGGCGTCGACCAGGTGACAGAGCGCCCGGCAGCGCTCGACGTGCTTGAGAAACCGCAGCCCCAGGCCCGCGCCGCGGTGCGCGCCCTCGATCAGCCCCGGGATGTCGGCGACGACGAGCGTCGAGTGCTCATCCCCCTGCACGACCCCCAGGTGCGGCACCAGGGTCGTGAAGGGATAGTCGGCGATCTTCGGCTTCGCCGCCGAAATCGCGGAGATGAGCGTCGACTTGCCGGCGTTGGGAAACCCCACGATCGCCACGTCGGCCAGAAGCTTCAGCTCGATCGACAGGCGCCGTTCGACGCCCGGCTCCCCTTTCCGCGCGAACCGGGGCGCCTGGCGCGTCGGCGTCGCGAAATGCTGGTTTCCCCAGCCGCCGTTGCCGCCGGACGCGAGCAGCACGCGATCCCCGGGGCGCACCAGGTCGGCGATCACCTCGCCGGAGTCCGCGTCGGCGATCACCGAGCCCAGAGGGAATTGAATGACGACGTCCTCCCCGGCGGCGCCGTGCCGGTTCGAGCCCTGGCCGTGCGCTCCCCGGCCCGCCCGGTAGAACGTCTGGTGCCGGAGGTGGTAGAGCGTATTGAAGGAGGGGTCGGCGAGCGCCCAGACCGATCCGCCGTTGCCTCCGTCCCCGCCGGAAGGGCCTCCCCGCGGAATGGACTTCTCGCGCCGGAAGGCGACGCACCCGTTTCCGCCGTCGCCTCCCTTGACGTGGATCTCCGCGGAGTCGATGAACATGGAGGAGCTGTCAGCCGTCAGCTTTCAGCTCCCAGCCAGAGGAGAACGAATGCAGTCTGGCCGAGAGCGGAACGCCGAGAGCCGACGGCTATTCGACCGGCTCGATCGAGATCGTGCGGCCCGCGCGCCCGCCGTCGTGAAAACGGACGATGCCCTCGACCTTCGCGAACAGCGTGTCGTCCTTCCCCCGCCCGACGTTCTCGCCCGGGAAGAACTTCGTTCCGCGCTGGCGAACGAGGATCGAGCCGCCGTTGACCCGCTGGCCGGAGAAGCGCTTGACGCCCAGCCGCTGGGAGTTCGAGTCGCGGCCGTTGCGCGAGGAGCCCTGACCCTTCTTGTGTGCCATGGGATTCGCCTACCCTTCGATTCCGTCGATGCGCACCTCGACCAGGCCCTGCCGGTGGCCCTTCGTGCGCCGGTACTGCTTCGTGCGCTTCTTCTTGAAGACGAGCACCCTGCGGCCCCGGATCTCGTTCAGAACGGTCGCGATGACCTTGACCCCGGCGACGGCCCGGGAGCCCGTGCGCACGCTGCCCTCCCCCGAGACCAGGACGACGTCGGCGAGCTCGAGCCGCTCGCCCCTGGCGGCCTTCTTGCCGGCCGCCCGCTCGATGCGGATCACGTCGCCGGGCGCGACTTTCACCTGTTTTCCCCCGGTCCGGAGGATGGCGTACATGGGAAACCTCCAAGAAACAGAACCGCGAATCATAGCCGTTCAGGCCGTCAAGTCAAGTCGGAGCCGCCGACAGCTGAACGCTAGTCTTCCGTGACCTCGTTCGGCAGCTCGTTGCGGTCGCCCGCGGACCTCGGGAAATGGCGCGCCAGGACCTCCCCGACGCGCTCGACCCCGGCGACCACTCCCTCGGTGAACTCGCCCTTTCGGAAGTGCGCTTCCATCGCGGCAGCGACTTCCTTCCAGAACTCCTCGCCGCATCTCTCGTGAATCGCGACGTCCCCCAGGATCCGGAAACGCCGCGCGCGCGGAGCGATGTAGATCAGGACGCCGTTTCGCTCCTTCGTGTTGGCCATCCCGAGGCGGTGGAACCGGCGCAGGGCGCGCCCCTCGAGGTCCTCGGGCTTGCGGCGCGTGACGTGGACGCGGATCTCGCCGGAGGACGCCTGCTCGGCCGCGGCGATTGCCGCCACGATGCGCTCGGAGTCGAACCGGAGGAAACGGCGGGCCATCGCCTACCAGCGCCCCGAGGCGCCGCCGCCTCCAAACGAGCCTCCGCCCCCGGAGAACCCGCCGAAGGAGCCGCCGCCCCCTCCCGAGAAGCCGCCGCCGCCGCCCCCGAACGTGAAGGGCGGGCCTCCGCCGCTCCACCAACCGGAGCCGCCGTGCGTCCGGAAGGCGGCGCTGCGGCGAAGGAGCCACGGCAGCACGAAGAAGATCCCGAAGATGATGATCCAAGGGAGACACGCTCCGAGCTGGCCTGCGCCGGGGCGGCCCTCTTCCGCGACCGTGCGCCCCTTGCCCTTGTACTCGCCGCGCCCCGCCGCCATCAGCGCCGCCGCTCCCGCCTCGACGCCTCCGGCGTAATCGCCGTTGCGGAAGCGGGGCACGATCTCGCCGTCGATGATCCGCCTGGCGGTGACGTCGGGGATGGCGCCCTCGAGGCCGTAGCCGACCTCGATGCGCACCTCGCGGTCCTCGGTGAAGACGAAGAGGATCGCGCCGTTGTCCTCCTTCTTCTGGCCGGCGCCCCATTTCTGCGCGGCGCGGACGGTGAAGTCTTCCAGCGTGAAGCCCTCCGGCAGCCGGCGGTCGATCCAGACGAGGATCTGGTTGGACGTGTCCCGCTCGTACTGGGCGAGCCTCTCGTTCAGGCTCTCGGCCGCTCCCGCCGGGAGCACGCTTGCCCGGTCCGTGACGTAGCGGGCTGGCTTTTCCGGAATCCGGGCGTCGTACCGGTCGGCAGGCGACGCGGCCGCCAGGGCCGCTCCCAGGACAGCCAGCAGCCCGGCTCGCCGCGCGCGGCGGCTCCAGGCGCGAATCACGCCCCCCGAGGACGGCAACCGATCAGCGGGCCGGGGCGGCGGTCGGCGCCGGCTGATTGAAGTTGAACTGCACCTTGGGCGCCTGCTCCGCTCCGGCGACTGCCTTGAAGTACGGCTTCTCCTTGAATCCGAGCATCCTTGCGACGAAGTTCGTCGGGAACTTCAGGATCGCCGTGTTGTACGACTGCGCCGCCTCGTTGAACCGGCCGCGCGCGACGGCGATCCGGTTTTCCGTTCCTTCGAGCTGGGCCTGCAGGTCCCGGAAGTTGGCGTTCGCCTTGAGCTCGGGATAGCGCTCGGAGACGACCAGGAGCCGCTGCAGCGCCGCGCCGAGCTGGTCCTGCGCGGCCTGGTAACGCGCCAGTGTCTCCGGATCGGTCGGCGCCTTGCCCGGCGTGACCGTGGCGCGTCCGACCGAGGCGCGCGCCTCGGTGACGGCCGTCAGGGTCTCCTTCTCGAACGTCGCGGCGCCCTGCACCGTCGCAACGAGGTTTGGCACGAGGTCGGACCGGCGCTGGTACTGGTTCTCGACCTCCGCCCACTGCCTGTCCACCTCCTGTCCGAGGGTGACGAGCCGGTTGTTGGTCGAGACGAACGTGATGCCGACGATCAGGACGAGCGCGACGAGGATCGCGACGCAGCCGAGAGCGAGCTTGCCCATGCCTCCTCCTCCCTTTGCGAAACGCCCGGCGGAAACGTGGCGGGGATTCTATCGGATCGGCGCCTTCAGGACTTGCGTCCGGCCCCGAGGCGCTCGAGAACCCGGGAGGGAAACAGGGCCCGCAGCTCCCCCGCGCCCGTGCCGTCCCAGTCGACGCGCGCCACCGCGGCCTTCTTGAGCGGGACCGTCAGCAGCGGCCGGCCCGCCACCAGCCGGCCGAGCAGCGCCCCCAGATGGGGCTCGTGCCCGACCAGCAGGACGCCGCCGGCCTCCTCGGCCCGGAGCTCCTCCAGGATCTCCACCGGATCGCGGCCCGGCTCGAGCGCCCTCGACTCGCGCAGGCGCTTCGAGAGGCCGAGCTCGCGGGCGGCGGGATCCGCCGTCTGCCGCGCCCGGCGGTAGGGGGAGCTCACCACCAGCTCGATCGCCGGCTCCAGGGAGGCAAGTCCCCGCGCCACGGCGCGCGCGCGCCTCTCGCCCTCCGGCGTCAGCGCGCGGTCCGCGTCGCGGCCGGACTCCGACCTGTCCTCTGCCGCGGCGTGCCGAAGAAGCCAGATCTCCATCGAGGCGGACAAGTCTAATCCCGCCGCCCGGCGGTTTCCGCCTGGCGAATCCGCCGGGCCGTTGCGGATATCATTCCCCGCAAATGCCTCTTGCGGCGGGCGAACGAATCGGGCCCTTCCAGATCGTGGCCCCCATCGGACGGGGCGGGATGGGAGACGTCTACCGGGCGCGCGACACGCGGTTGAACCGCGACGTCGCCCTGAAGATGCTTCCGGAGGGAGCCACGAGCGACGAGGACACCCTCAAGCGATTCGTGCGGGAGACCCACGCCGTCGCCGCCCTGAACCATCCCAACATCCTCGCCATTCACGACACCGGCATGCACAAGGAAATGCCTTATGCCGTCACGGAGCTCCTTCAGGGAGAGACGCTCTCCGACCGCCTCCGGGCGGGACCGCTCGCCCCGCCTCGGGCGACCGAGATCGCCTGCCAGATCGCCGAGGGGCTCGCCGCGGCGCACGCGATGGGCGTGATCCACCGGGACGTCAAGCCCGAGAACATCTTCCTGACGCACGACGGCCGCGCCAAGATCCTCGATTTCGGGATCGCCCGGATCGAGAACCCGGCCCTGCGCACCGGCAAGATCTCGCAGTCCGCGAGCAGCTCGAGCTCGGTCTTCATCATGGGAACCGCCGGCTACATCTCGCCGGAGCAGGTGCGCGGCAAGCACGCGGATCCGCGCAGCGACATCTTCGCGCTGGGCGCCGTCTACTTCGAGATGCTGACCGGACGCCGCGCCTTCCTGCGCGAGAACGCGGTCGAGACGCTCGGGGCGGTGCTGCGGGACGACCCGCGCAAGCTTTCCGAGGTCCAGAAGATCCCCGAGGCGCTGCGCGGCTTCGTCTTTCGCTGCCTCGAGAAGGACCCCGCCGACCGCTACCAGTCGGCCCGTGACCTTCTGATGGACCTGCGCGCCTGGCAGGCGGGCGCGGTCAAGGAGGCGGGGGCGCGGGTCAAGTTCCGAAGCGTCCCTCCCTGGCGCCAGAGAAAGACTCGCATGGTCCTGCGCGGCATCGCGGGCGTCCTGCTGCTCCTCTTCGGCTTCTGGGCCGGGTCCTGCTGGCAGAAGGAGAGGGTCATGCAGCCCCGCGCGGGGACTCCGGCGACGGACTCGTCCGGGTAAGAAACCCGGCTTCCGGCGCTATTCTTGGCGTCAGCCGTGTCCCTGAAGGCTGGGGAGAGTGTCGGCCCCTACCGGATCCTCGCGCCGCTCGGCCGGGGCGGGATGGGAGAGGTCTACCGGGCGCGAGACACGCGCCTCGAGCGGGACGTCGCGCTCAAGGTCATCCGCGAGGAGAAGGCGGCCGACGCCGAAGGGCTCGAGCGGTTCCGCCGGGAAACGCGCGCCGTCGCGGCCCTCAACCACCCGGGCATCCTCGCCATCTACGACACCGGCGTGCATGGCGGGGCGCCTTACGCGGTCATGGAGCTTCTCGCCGGCGAGACCCTCGCCGAGAGGCTCGAAGCCGGGCCGCTCCCCCAGCGGGACGCATCGGAAACCGCGGCGCGCATCGCGGACGCCCTGGCCGCCGCGCACGCTCACGGCGTCGTCCATCGTGACGTGAAGCCGTCGAACGTCTTCCTGACGGAAGACGGCCAGACCAAGATCCTCGACTTCGGCATCGCGCGCAGGGCCGAGGCCGGGCCCGCGGGCTCCGGCACGGCGGAGTCCACGCTCGGGCAAACCTCCGGGGCGCTCATGGGAACCGCCGGCTACGTTTCGCCCGAGCAGGTGCGAGGCAGGCCGGCCGACGCCCGCAGCGACGTCTTCTCGCTCGGCGCGACCGTCTACGAGGCGCTGACGGGCCGCAAGGCGTTTTCGGGTCTCACGGCCGCCGAGACGCTCTCCGCGGTCCTCGGGGCGGATCCCGGCGGGTACCCCGAGACCGGCCTCATCCCGCCGGAGCTGCGGCGCATCGTCTTGCGCTGCCTCGAAAAGGATCCCGCAAACCGATACCAGTCGGCGCGGGACGTCGCCCTCGACTTGCGAGCCTGGCAGACGGGCGCGCTCGCTCAGATCGTGCCACAACCGCCCCCGCCGCGCCGGCGCGGACGAACGCGCCTTCTGCTCGCCGCGGCGGGCGCGCTCCTGCTCGGCCTCGGCCTCTACATGGGAAGGCGAATGCGCCCGGCGCCGCCGAATCTCTCGGCCTCCGTCACGCGGGTGACCCTCGCGCTCTCGCCGCCCCTTTCGCTTTCGACCGCCGAGCGCCCCTTCTTTTCCATTTCGCCGGACGGGAAGCGGCTCGTCTACGTGGCGGAGGTGGAGGGCCGCACTCGCCTCGAGGTGCGCGATACCAACAGCCTCGAGACGCGCTCCCTCCCCGGGACGGAGGACGCGACGGGCCCGTTCTTCTCGCCGGACGGCAACTGGGTCGGGTTCTTCGCCGGACAGAACCTGAAGAAGGTCTCGCTCGCCGGCGGCGCGTCCGCCTCGGTCGGACCGGGGGTGCCGCCCGTCACGCGGGGCGCCAGCTGGGGGCCGGACGATCGGATCGTCTTCTGCCCGGCCAACACGCACGGGCTCGTTGCCCGGCGGGCATCCACGGGGGAGCAGGAGCGCCTGGCCTGGCCCGACTATGACCGCGGCGAGCAGGCCTACTGGTGGCCCGAACTCCTGCCCGGCGGAAAGGCCGCTCTCTTCGTCATCCGCGCGGGCGACACCTTCGAGACGGCTTCGATCGCGGCGCTGCGGCTGGACAACGGCGCGAAGAAGATCCTCCTGCAGGGCGGAACGAGCCCCCGCTACGCGCCGACCGGCCATCTCGTGTACGCGCGCGGCGGCACCCTGCTCGCGGCCCCCTTCGATCCCGAACGGCTGGAAGTGACCGGAGCCTCCGTGCCGCTGATCTCGGGAATCCGGACGGAGGCGACGGGCGCCGCGCAATACGCCTTCTCCGGCAACGGGACCCTTCTCTATCTTCCGGGGCCCTCGCCCAGCCGCGCTTCGTACCGGCTCGTCCGCGTCGACCGCGGCGGCAAGGTCCAGCCCTTCGCTTTCGCCCCGGGCGACTACTACGGTCCCCGTTTCTCTCCCGATGGAAAGCGCCTGGCAGTCGTCAGGGGGGACGCGAACCAGGACGTCTGGATCGCCGATCTCGAGCGGGGCCTCATGACGCGGCTGACCCCGGAAGCGAGCGAGGAGTTCGATCCCGTCTGGAGCCCGGACGGCCGGCGGATCGCCTACACCTCCGAACGCCGCTCGCTGGAACCCCAGATCTTCCTTCGGGCGGCCGACGGAAGCGGCGAGGAGGAGCCGCTCTGGAAGAAGCCGGTCGCGGTCTTCGCGCAAGCCTGGTCTCCGGACGGCAAGGTGCTCGCCCTGGCCGAGGCCATCCCGGGAACGCGCTGGGACCTCTGGACTCTCGAGATCGGCCGGGAGGCGCGCCCCTTCCTGGTCACGCCCTACTTCGAGGCGGAGCCGGACTTCTCGCCCGACGGCCGCTGGATCGCCTACACCTCGAACGAGTCGGGGAACTTCGAGATCTATGCACGCCCCTTTCCGGGGCCGGGCGGCCGGGTGCAGATCTCGACCGACGGGGGCGTCGAGCCCGCCTGGAGCCGCGACGGCAGGGAGCTCTTCTACCGCAAGGGCGATCGGATGATGGCCGTGCCAGTTCGCTCGGGGGCGCACCTCTCGGTCGGCCGCCCGGCCGTCCTCTTCGAAACGTCCGGCCTGCTCGCGCTGCCGACCATCGAGATCCGCCAGTACGATCCGGCCCCGGATGGCCAGAGCTTCGTCATGATCCGGCTTCCGGACGCGCAGGCGCCGGCGCCGTCTCCGATCCTGGTCGTGAACTGGTTCGCCGAGCTCGAGCGGAAGGTCGCCGAGCGGCCCTGATCCGCCGGCCGCGGCGACGCCCGACGCTATATCAAGATTGATATAGCGGGTGCGGCGCCGCGAGGAGGGGCCCGATTCGCCTGCCCGGCGGGCGCCGGTGCGAAACTTGCAGGGATCCTCCTCTGGAGGCAGCCATGAATGCCAGGGACGTCATGACACCGAACCCCGCCAGCTGCACGCGGGACACGAGCCTGAGGGAGGTCGCCCGGATGCTGGTCGAGCACGACTGCGGAGCGATCCCCGTCGTGGACGGGGCGGCCTCGCGCCTGCCGGTCGGAATCGTGACCGACCGCGACATCGCATGCCGGGCGGTCGCCGCGGGGAAGAACGCCCTCCAGCTGACGGCCGGCGACTGCATGTCGACGCCCTGCATTTCGGTTCGCCTCGACGCGAGCCTGGACGACTGCTGCGACGCGATGGAGGCGAACAAGGTGCGGCGGGTCCTCGTGGTCGACCGGACGGGAGCCTGCTGCGGCATCGTCGCGCAGGCCGACGTCGCGCTGCGCGGGAAGCCGAAGAAGGCGGCCGAGCTGGTCCGCGAGGTCTCTCAACCGATGGCCTCGGCGTCCGCCGTCACGTTCTGACTCGCCCCGGAGGGCCGGCGGGCGACTACGCGGAGGCGACGGAGGAGTCGATTCCGGCATCGAGCACGGGGAGCGCTGCGCCGCCCGCCTTCGGCTTCGGGATCGGGCTCGTGCAGCAGAGCTCCCGGCAGGCGTCGTAGAGCGTGCGCCGCTGCACGGGCTCGTAGCCGGCGTCGGCGATGATCCGCCGCATGTCGTCCTGGCTCATGCGGTTCCTCGCGCCCGCGGCGTAGACGACGTTCTCCTCGATCATGATCGAGCCGAGGTCGTCGGCGCCGAAGGAGAGGGACACCTGGCCGATCTTGGCGCCCTGCGTGACCCAGGATCCCTGGACGTGGCGGACGTTGTCGAGGTAGAGGCGCGAGACGGCGAGCGTCTTCAGGTATTCGAAGCCGCCGGCCTCCTCGACCTTGCCGTCGAGGACGGTGTTCTCCTTCTGGAAGGTCCACGGGATCCATGCGGTGAAGCCGCCCGTGCGGTCCTGGAGGTCTCGCACGACGCGCAGGTGCCGGACGCGCTCCTCGTCGGTCTCCCCGACCCCGAACATCATCGTCGCCGTCGTGCGCATGCCGAGGCCGTGCGCCGCCTCGTGCACTTCGACCCACTTGTCCGTCGGAGCCTTGGTGAGCGACCAGATGCGCTTCCTCACCGAGTCCTCGAGAATTTCCGCGCCGCCCCCCGGGATCGACTGCAGGCCGGCGTCGCGCAGCCGCGCGATGACCTCGCGCATCGGCCATTTCGTGACCTTCTGGAGGAAATAGACCTCGGGAGCCGAGAGCGCGTGCAGGTGGATCGTCGGGAAGTTCCTTCGGATGAAACGGAACATCTCCTCGTAGAAGGAGAACGGCAGCTCCGCGTGAACACCTCCCTGCAGGAGCACGCCGGTCCCGCCGAGGTCGATCGTCTCCTGGATCTTCTCGCCGATCTGGTCGAAGGTCAGCACATAGGCGTCGGGATCCTTCGAGGAGGGCCGGTAGAAGGCGCAGAACTGGCAGCGGTA
>JBLMXY010000061.1:0-5635 GCA_050257975.1 Acidobacteriota bacterium | reverse complement strand
GGGACATCGTACTTTGCCCCGGTCGACCTGCCCGCCGGCGCGAGCGTCGTCAACGTGTGCGGATTTACGTACGACAACAGCGCCACCGCGTCCGCGGAGTTCAGCTGGATCGCGTGGGAGCGAGGGGACGCGACGGCAAATGCGGTTGCGACCGTTCTCAACACCGCGTCCACTGGAATTGCGGCGACCCCGGGATTCGATCAGACCTGCGTGCCGCTGACGACCCCGACGCTGATCCGGAAATTCGATGACATCAACGGCGACGGGCACCCTCACTACGTTTCGTATATGGTCGGGTTCTCGACGACCGCGGCAAACAGCAGCGTCGAGTTTGGCGGTGCCGTGATCACGTGGCTCCGTACGGTGAGCCCCGCGCCGGCGGCCGCGACCTTCGCCGACGTGCCGACGAACTTCCTCTACTTCCGCGCGATCGAGGCGCTGGCGGCCTCCGGGATCACCTCCGGCTGCGGCGGCGGCAACTTCTGCCCGAACGGCACGGTGACCCGCGGCGAGATGGCGGCGTTCCTGGCGCGCGCGCTCGGCCTGCACTGGCCCATGTGATTCGAGTCTTTGTCCCCTGGCCGGCCCGCGTCGGAAGGGTCGGGTCTATAATTGACGCAATTCTGCACAGAACGATGCGTGATCCTTGGCCGAAGGCCAATCCTCGCCGCGGGGCGGTGGGAGCTACGCCGGCTGCGTCGGCGAGCCGCTCTCCCGCGCGGCTCGAGGCGGTCGGCCACCGACCGGCTCGAGCGAGAGGAGAAGAGGCCATGAGAACCGCGTTGGCGTATCGGCTTCTCGTTCTGGGTTTCGCCTTGTGCGCCGCCACGAGGCCGCTTCCCGCGCAAGTCGTGTCGAGCGGGGCCTCCGCCGGGGAGACGCAGAGACGCACCTACGGCACGGCCGACACGATCATCCAACAGATCCCGTCGGCCGCCTTTCAGCTGCGCAGCGGCGCCCAAATCCAGGAGTTCAACTACGGATACATTTACGACCTGGCTGGTGTCGGCATCTTCGTCGCGCCGCTCAATCT
Source organism: Acidobacteriota bacterium (assembly GCA_050257975.1). Taxonomy (GTDB): domain Bacteria; phylum Acidobacteriota; class Thermoanaerobaculia; order UBA5066; family Gp7-AA6; genus DATBFU01. Next base: position 4,602 of record JBLMXY010000061.1, on the reverse strand, counting down.
CCCGAATGGCGCGCTCGTGAACTTCCTCGACCTTTACTTCTACGACACCGACGCCATCGCGGATCCGTACGCCCACGACGTCTATGCGACGCTCTTCGAGGTCACCGGGATGTCGCCGCCGAGCGAAAGCCTATTCGCTCAGGTCTTCTCGGGCGGCTCGGGCGGGTACGGCTACAGCTTTCAGCTCATCAGTCCTCCGCTCCAGATCAACAACATGAACCGCTACTTCATCTACGTCTACAACGCCAAAGGCCCGGACAAGTCGTTTGGCGCCGTCAACGTCTGGTACCGCCTCCAGATGAGCCCGGCGCCGGCCACGGCGACCTTCGGCGACGTTCCGACGAGCCACCCCTACTTCCGCGCGATCGAGGCCCTGGCCTCCTCGGGGATCACGGGTGGCTGCGGCGGCGGGAACTTCTGCCCGAGTCAGAACGTGACGCGCGGCGAGATGGCGGCCTTCCTGGCCCGCGCGTTGGGACTGCACTGGCCCTATTAGGACTGCGGCACCGTCGTCGCGTTCGACGTCCCCGGCCCCGCGTCGGGCCGGGCGGTTTCGATGGAGGGTTAACGATGATCGGAGGACGGAGTCGGCATCTCGTCGGAGGAGTTCTCTTGTCCCTGCTCGCCGGCTCCGCGGCGCCCCTCGTGGCGCAACCAGAGCCGGTGGCCCACACGTACGGAACGAGCGGCACGTCCTACTACCGCCTGAATGCCGGCGACTTCGTTCCCTACAGCAGCGGCGTCCAATACTTCGTCAACGGCAACTCGCTCTACGGTCTCAATGTCGGCGGATCGGCCTTCGAGTCGTCGCTCCATCTTCCGGCCGGCGCCCTGCTGACCGACTTCGAGCTCGACGCTTGCGACACCGCCGCGGACTCCAAGCACGTCACGGCGAAGCTCTACGAGTGCGACCGCTTCGGGCAGAACTGCACCCTGGTCGGAAGCCTGACTTCGGGCGACAACAACGGCTGTGCCACGGTCGCCTCCGACGTGTCCTCGGTGAACGTCACGGTCGACAACGTGGGGCATCTGCTCTGGGTCGAGGCGATCACCGAGTCCGGAGACGGAACGAGCAGCCTGCGAGGCATCCTGATCGGCTACAGGCTCCAGGTGAGCCCCGCGCCCGGGACCGCGACGTTCGGGGACGTTCCGACGGACTATCCCTACTTCCGCGCGATCGAGGCGCTGGCGGCGTCCGGCATCACGAGCGGCTGCGGCGGCGGCAACTTCTGCCCGGGCGGGAACGTGACGCGCGGCGAGATGGCGGCGTTCCTGGCGCGGGCGCTCGGCCTGCACTGGCCGTAAAGAGAGGGGCTCGGTGGGGCAGACAGGAGGTCATGACATGAAGCGCATTCCCGTGGTCGGATTCGGAATGTTCCTCGCGACGCTGGCATCCGGCGGCGCGCTCGCTCAGGAAGTCCCGCGCGGAGGCGAGAGCTACGGGCCCGGCGCCAACTACCTCGTCATCCCGTCCGCGGCGTTCATGCCCGACACGCAGGCGACGACCTACTCGGTGAGCTCTAACGGATACATCACTACCAGTCTGGGCGCCACCTTTCGCGCGCCCGTCGATCTCCCCGCGGGCGCGAGTGTCGTCAACGTCTGCGCGTTTACCTACGACAATGATGCAGCGTTTAACGTCGGGGTCCAGTGGGAGGCCAGAGAGATGGGGGATTCCGATGCGAACCCGAAGGAGGCGCTCCTCGGCATTACTTCGACCCCGTCTTCCGGCGCGCCCGGATACGCGCTGACGTGCGTTCCCCTGGCCAGCCCGACGCTCATAAGGAAGTTTCAGGACCTGGATGGCGACGGCCACTCGCACTTCAGCTGGTACCGCGTCTCGGTCAGCTTTGGAGGTGGCCAGACGGGCTTCGGCGGCGCCGTGATTACATGGCTGCGAACGGTCAGCCCGGCTCCCGCCTCGGCGACCTTCGGCGACGTGCCGACGAACTTCCTCTACTTCCGGGCGATCGAGGCGCTGGCGGCTTCGGGGATCACCGCCGGCTGCGGCGGCGGGAACTTTTGCCCCAACGGCACCGTGACACGAGGCGAGATGGCGGCGTTCCTGGCGCGGGCGCTGGGCCTGCACTGGCCGCTGTAGCGCGCCGCCCGCGAGTCTTGCCGAGAGGATTCATGGATCTCCGAGGGGAGTTGGGGGTCCCGGTCGAGAGCCGTCGACGGAGCGTCACGAGAAACGCAGACCGCTTTGCTCTCGTCTCGGAACGACTCTACGGCAGAGCCGGCAGACTTCGCATGTGCTCTGGCAGCTTCCCCGGCCGGAATCGAGGCCGCGCGTTGCCGAAAGGCGGCAGCGGCCGCCGCGCGCGCCAGGATGCGTTTCCGGCTGGTGCGCTAGGATCCGACGTCGTTGATTTCAGGAAGACGTTTCGCGCTTGTCGGTTGGGCGATGCTTTTCGGCGTCATGCAGGGCTGCGTCGGCTCGACGAGGACCGGCAGTCCGGCCGACAAGTCCAGCGCCGCTCCTCAGGCCCCGGAGAAGGGCGACGCCGTCCGGAACTCGACCGGGCCACCGTCACCCGCCCCGAGCTCGCCGTCGACCTTCTCCAGCCGTGCCCGGGGCTGGAAGATCGTAGTGCACGCGCTCGAAGGCATGGGCGGAGCGGCGGTCGTGGACGCGGTCCGGAGCATGGAGCTGCGGGGCCGGTCGCTCCGGACCGGGCTCGACGGACGGCCGGTTGAAGTGAAGACGACGACGCGAATCCTATTTCCGGACCGATATCGCCAGGACATCGAGACGCCGACAGGCGCGCTCTCCGTCGTCATCGGCCCGGGCGGGGCGTTTCTGGTGGCGCCCGGGGACGAGGGGGCTCCAAAAGGCACTCCGCTCCCTCCGGAGCAGAGACGGGAGGTCGAGGTCAGCGTCATGCGCAACCCTCTGGCCCTTCTGAAGACCCGAAGGGATCAGACCTTCGAAGCGATCTTCGGCGGCGAGGAGGAGGTCGGCGGAACCCCCGTCGAGCTCGTCCAGGTGCTCTCCGGAGGCGTCTCCACCCTGCTGTCCGTCGAGCGCGAGACTGGCCGAATCGTGAGGCTGCGATTCGACGACTTCGAAGTCCTCTATTCCGATTTCCGTCCGGCCGGCGGGCTCGTCTATCCGTTCGCGGCCGAAGGTCGAAGCGAAGGGAAGACCACGATGACCACGTCCCTCGAAACCATCCTCGTCAACGGCGCGATGCCGCCTTCGCTCTTCGAACCACCGGGGAAGTGAGTCGGAGGTCCCGGCCCAAGCCTCCAACGGAGGCCGCGGCCGACGGATCGCCGATCGGGATGATTGTCACGTCTCCGCTCGTGCGTTACACTTTGTCCACGCGTCAAAAGGAAAAGGGATCGACACCGGCGTCGGGTATCTCTGTGTTTCCGACGGGAGCCTTGACAAAACCAAGAGGAGGGCCGAGCGCATGAAAAGGCCAGAGTGGTTCAGTTCGTTTCATCCAAGAACGGCGGGCGCGGCGGCGATCTTGTTGCTGGCCGCTTTCTCGGCGATTGCCCAGGTCGGGCAGGAGCCGAAGGCGCCGCTCGCCAAAGACGCGGTCGTCGTCGAGATGACCTCGGCCCAGGGCGCCGATGAATCACTCGGGCGCGTTCCGAGCGTCTTCGGCACGCAGGACGAGGACATCAGCACGGTAAGCTGGGCCGATTTTCACCCGTACACTTCGAACGCGACCTTCGCCTCCGATACGGTGCTCGGTGGCCGTTGGACCACGGGAGGGTCGAGCTTTCTCTACGCCTCTCTGCCGTCCGACATTCCCAACGGCGCCGTCGTCACCCAGGTGGTCTTCTACGTCAAGGACACGAACGCGGGCAATGACTTCACCGGCCAGCTCTGCCGGTACCACACGGAGAGCAACGGCGGTGGGAGCCCGGCGAGCGAGTGTCCGCTTAGTGTGAGCACGTCCGGCACGCCGGGCGATACGGTCCCTTTTGCCAATACGAACCTGACGATTCTTCGGCGCACCGATATCACCGGGGACGGCCCGGTCGAAGTCATCAACTGGGTGCTCCATTACGACGGAGTGTTGGCGCTCGACGGGTCGATCCAGATCCGGCAGGTGCGGATCCTCTGGCGGCGGCAGGTCAGCCCGGCGCCGGCGAGCGCGACGTTTGCCGACGTGCCGACGAACTTCATCTACTTCCGCGCAATCGAGGCTCTGGCTGCCTCGGGCATCACGGCGGGTTGCGCAACCCCCGGAAATTTTTGCCCGAACGCCAACGTGACTCGCGGTGAGATGGCCGCGTTTCTTTCCCGCGCACTCGGCCTGCACTGGCCTGCCTTCTAGAGCCGACTGTTCCACGGGTACGAGGCCTGCCGGGTCGGCGCCGGCAGGCCTTTCGTTTTCGCCGATCGAGCGTGCCGGGGCGCGAGGCGACGAAGGACGACTTGACCTGCTGGGGATCACGGCGGGGTTCGATGTCACCCGCGGCGAGATGGTACCTGCGTGGCGCGCGCAATCGGGTGGGCAGGCCGCGCCGACGGCGTCATAGACTCGCCGCGTGGCCGAGGAATCGGTCGTCGTCGTCTGCCCGGACACCAACGTCCGCCTGTGGAGCGGGCGCGTGTCGGAGTCCGCGATGGGGGGCGGC
>JBLMXY010000060.1:0-14803 GCA_050257975.1 Acidobacteriota bacterium | reverse complement strand
CGTATCGCCTCCGGGCGAGGCTGCCCGGCTTTCCATTCGTCGAAAAGACAGCTACCGTGTCGTGCGCTACAGCTTGAGGAAGACGTTTCTCTTGTACAGGGCGCCAGCGAGCAGAACGAAGGCCCCGAGAAATGCCAGCCCGAAGAGGAGCGACCCGAGCCTCGGATCGGCGGTGTGGTCGAACACGGACCGGTAGATCGCGGCGTAGAGCGAGCGGGGCTTGCCGTCGGGACCGGGAAGCTTGATCCAGAGGAGCATGATCGTCGCGAAAAGCGATAGCGCGAAAATCGCGAGCGCGTTCATCCCCAGCCACCGAAAGGGCGCCGCCCAGGCCTTCCAGCCGCGCACGTCCACGACCCAGAGGCACAGGGCGAGGCTAACGGCCGCGAGGCCTGCCATGAACACGGCGTAGGACGAGGTCCAGAGGTTCTTGTTGATCGGAAACACCGCACCCCAGAGGGCGCCCACGGTGATCGCGACGGCGCCGGCCGCCATCAGCACGGCGAGCTGCGCCTGCCGGGATGTCTTCGACCTAAGGACTTCTCCCGCAGCGGCACCCAGGAGCGTCGAAGCAACGGCCGGAATCGTCGAGAGCGGCCCCTCGGGATCCCAGCCCGGCTTCCAGGTGTGCGCGCCGAGGAACAGGCGGTCCACGTAGGCCGCGAGGTTCCCTTCGACGTCGAGCCTTCCCGCCCCGAAGCCGGGAACCGGCACGAGCGTCATGAGGGCCCAGTACAGGAGGAGCAGCACGGCGGCCGAAGGAAGTAGGCCGCGCTTGCCGAGTGCGAGGTACAGCAGCCCTGCGAGGAGATAGCAGACGCCGATGCGCTGAAGCACGCCGAAGACGCGCAGATGCTCTCTGTGGAAGAGAAGGAACGAGAGCGTATTGAAGGCGAGGCCGATCGCGAAGATGGCGGCGGCCCGCTCGACGGTATGCCGCAGCAGCCCGCCGCGCCGGGCGCCCGCCTCGACACGCCGCCCGAAGGAGAGCGCCATCGAGACGCCGACGATGAAGAGAAAGAAGGGGAAGATCGTGTCGGTGTAGGTCCAGCCGTTCCATTCGGCGTGAAGGAGCGGCGGATAGACGTGGTCCCAGGTGCCGGGCGTGTTGACGACGAGCATGCCGGCGATGGCGGCGCCGCGGAAGACGTCGAGGGAGGCGAGCCGGGCCGCGGGGGCCGGCGCCACTGGCTCGGGCTCCACGGCCTCAGCGCCCGAAGCTTCCCGCCAGTCCGTCCGGCTCCTTCCCGGCGGTCAGCCGCCCCACGACCGCGAGCGCGTCGAGGTCGATCGCGGAAACCACGTCGGCGTTGGTCGAGGCGACCCAGGCGCGCTTGCCGTCCGGCGCGATGAGGAGGCCCACCGGGACCGGACTCTTGCCGAACTGAGTCGAGAAGACGCGCTGCTCGGTGCCGGAGACGGCCTCCTTGTCGATCGGGATGCGCCGCAGCTCCCGGCGGGCGGCCACGTCGAAGACGGCGACGTCGCCCGACTTCGCGCACGAGACGAGGGCGCGCTTGCCGTCGGGCGTGATCTTGACGCGGATGGGGAACGCCGCGGCCGGGATCGTCGCGGCGACTTCGAGGCTGTCGGTGCCGATGACGGAGACCGTGTCCGCTTCGCGGTTGACGACCCAGACCTCGCGGCCGTCGGGCGTGATGGCGATGCCCTCGGCGCCCTTGCCGGTTGGAATCTGCCGGATCGCCTTCTTGCCTTCGACGACGGTCACGGTTCCCGAGCCGATGTTCGCGACGAACGCGCGCCGGCCGTCGGGTGTCGCCACGACCATGTGGGACACGTCCTGAAAGGTCGGAATCCTGGCCTCGACGCGGCGGGCCTTGGGGTCGACCAGGAGCAGTTCCTTCAATCCCTCCGCGGTCACGAGAAGCCGCCCGTCGGCCAGCGGATGGAGGCCGTGCGGTCTTGCGCCCTTCGGCAACTCGATCGTTCCGAGCCTCTGTCCCTTCTCGACGTCGAGCAGCGTGATCGTCCGCCCGGGCTTCTCCCGGTCGCCGTAGTCGCTGACGGCGGCGGTGTGCCGGTCCGACAGCACGGCGACCTCGTGGGGGCCGTGTCCGACGGGAATCGTCGCGAGGGTCTTTTCGCTCGCGGCGTCGAGGATCGAAGCGGTGTCGTCGGACTTGTTCAGGATGACGAGACGGTCGGCGGCTGCGGCGAGGCCGGCAAGGCTCAGACCTGCCGCGAAGACGAGCAACGGGACTGCGAAGCGGCGCATTTTTCCTCCCGGTGTCCGGTCCGGGAAACTCTACAGCAGCGCGTGTCGCCTAGAATGGGCGCCCCTTGCGCTCTCGAATCCTCGCCGTGGTCCTGCTCTTCGGAGCAGCCGCTGCGGCCTTCCCGGCCGAGAACCCGAGCCGGCGCGCCGGCCCGTACGAAGTGACGCTTCTTGCCCCGCCGGACGGGCTCTTTGCCGGCGAGGAGATGCAGCTCGAGTTTCGCGTCACCGACTCGCGAGATGCCGGGAAAGACGCCGCGCCGGTGCTCTTCGCCCGCTTCCAGTGCGAGGTGGACATGCCGAGCATGCCGAGCATGGCGCGGTTCGAGGAGATCGCGCACCGGGAAGGAGTGCCCGGCGTCTACGGCGTGCATCCGACGTTTCCGCACGGCGGCGACTACCGCTTCTGCATCATGCTGCTGCCGCCCTCCGAGCAGCTCGCGATGAGCCCCCGCCCCGACTCCTCGTTCACCGTCGAGTTCGATCTCGACGTCGCGGACGCTTCCGCGAGCCCGCGTCCGGCCTCGGCGCGCGTTGCGCCCTACCGGCTCGAGCTGCTGTCCAGCCCGAGCGCTCCGGCCGCCGGCCAGCCGGTCGAGCTCGAGCTGCGGGTGCGGCTCGAGAACAGCCCGGACCTGCGCGAGGCGACGGAATTCGAGCTCGTGCACGAAAGGCCCATGCATCTCTTTCTCGTGCGACGGGACCTGGCCTTCTTCTCGCACGAGCATCCCGAGATCGTCGCCCCCGGCGTCTTCCGCCTGCGGTACCGGTTCCCGGCGCCCGGCGATTACCGACTTTTCGCCGACCTCGCTCCCCGAGGCGCGGGCTCCCAGGTCCTGAGTGCGAGACTCGCCGTGGGGCCGGGAGCCGTGGATCCGCCGCCGGGAGCACCTGCTCTCTCCGGTCCCGTTCTCTCGGCCAGGGCCGGAACCGTTCAGGTCGGCCTGACTCTGCCGGAGGGCGGTCTTCCGGCCGGCAGGGCGGTGACGGTGACGGCGGAGCTTCGCGACGAGAAGGGCCGGGCCGTCGACGATCTCGAGCCTTGGCTCGGGGCGCTCGCGCACCTGCTTCTCATCCATCAGGACGCGGAGACTTTCGCGCATGCGCATCCCGACGAGCGAGAGCCCGGGCTCGGGAAGGACGGGCGCATCCCGTTTCTCGTCCGCCTGCCGCGGCCCGGCCTCTATCGGGCCTGGCTGCAATTCCGGCGAGGAGGCCGCGTCCAAACCGCGGAGCTCGCGCTGGAGGCGGTGGCGGCCGCGCGGTAGGCGGTTTAGGGCGCCGAGCCCCGGATACCTCGCTTCTCCGGCGATGCCGCTCCGCTACCCTCCGAGCACCTGCAGCCCCAGCGACCGCTCCGAGAGACCTTCCGGCGGCTCCGACTCGCGCACGGCGTAGTCGTCCTCGATGCGCACTCCGAACTTTTCCGGCATGTAGATGCCCGGCTCGATGGTCACGGTGTTGCCCGTCACCAGAGGCGTCCGGTTTCCCCGAACCAGGTACGGCGACTCGTGCCCGTCCATGCCGAGCCCGTGGCCGAGGCGGTGCGTGAAGAACTGCCCGTAGCCGGCGTCCTCGATGACCTTGCGCGCCGCGTGATCCACTTCTTCCGGGATCGCACCCGCCTTGAGAGCCGCGATCCCCGCCGTCTGGGCGCGCTCGACCGTGTCGTAGACCTTGCGAACCTCGTCCGAGGCGCTTCCGAAGGCGACCGTTCGGGTGACGTCGGAGGTGTAGCCGTGCACGCGGCAGCCGCTGTCGATCAGGACCACGTCGCCTCTGGCGAGCGTGCGCTCCTCCGGCGCGCCGTGCGGAAAGGCCGAGTTGGGGCCGAACTGCACGAGGCCGTCGCCGGTGACGTCGAGCCTGTGGTACTCCTCGACGAGAATGTCGGAAACCTGCTTCTCCGTCATCCCCCTTCGGATCCGGCGGTGCGTCGCGGCGATCGCCGCCGCGGTCCGCTCGCCCGCCGCCCGGATCAGCACCTGCTCGTCGCGGGACTTGACGCGGCGCAGCGCGTCGAAGAGCGGGGTCGCGTCCTCCATCCTTCCGGAGAAGGCGGCCTGGAGGCTGGCCACGATCCGGTACGACGTTGCGCCCTCGACGCCCAGGGTCTTCTTTCCCTCGAGAAGCTTCGCCGCCAGCGCGATGGGATCCTCCTCTTCCTTCCAGGTCTTCACGTCGTCGACGACGGCGCTCCTTCGGTGATTGGCCTCCTCGAAGTTTGGCGTCACGAGCACGGCGGGCCCGTCGGCGAAGAGAAGGAGCGCCGTCAGCCGCTCGCTCTTCCCGATCGAGAGGTTCGCCGCGTAGGCGAGGTTCGTGGATGGCGTGACGAGTACGGCGTCGAGGCCTCGCGCCCTGGCCGCCGCGCGAAGCTTCTCCTGGCGCTCCTTGAAGGAGGAGGCCGGCAGGGGCGGGGGCAGCGGCGGAAGCGGAGACGCCGCCTCGAGCGGCGGGACCGGCAGGATGGCCGCCGCCGCGGCGGCGCCGGCCGAGACGATGAGGGCCCTGCGGGAAACGCGCATCCTTCCTCCTCGCGCAATGGGAGCGTTAGGATAGCGGTTCCGGGAAAGGAGCCGCCATGCCCTACGATCCGATGATGGTTGCGCCGATGCGAGACGAGCTCACGCAGCTGGGCTTTCAGGAGCTGCGGCGTCCCGAGGACGTGGACCGTGAGATCGCCCGACCCGAGCGCATCCTGCTCGTGGTCAATTCCGTCTGCGGCTGCGCCGCCGGCGTGGCGCGGCCGGGTGTGGCCATGTCGCTGAAGCATCCGGGGGCGCCGCGCCGGCTGGCCACCGTCTTCGCGGGGCAGGACGTCGAGGCGACGGCCCGCGCCCGAGGCTACTTCGGCGGCCTTCCCCCGTCCTCGCCGCAGGTGGCGATCCTCGAGGGAGGCAAGCTCCTCTTCATGCTTCAGCGCCACGAGATCGAGGGGCGCACCGCCGAGCAGGTCGCCGCGGCGCTGACGGCCGCCTACGAGCGGCTCGCGCAGAAGACGACCGTCTAGGAAGCTGCAGCCCGGGACCTGCCGGGTCCCTTCTGCCCGTCATTCCGAGGCCCGCGGGCCGAGGAATCCCGGGCTCTTCTGCCCGAGATGGCCGGCGCCGTCATCGCGCCCGTTTGAGGTCCTGCGCGATCTCGCGGGCGGCGTTGGCGCCGGGGGCGCCCGTGACGCGGCCGCCCGGATGGGTTCCCGCTCCGCAGAGATAGAGCCCCTCGATCGGCGTCCGGTAGCGCGCCCAGCCGAGCAGCGGGCGCATCGTGAAGAGCTGGTCGAGCGCCTGCTCGCCGTGGAAGATATGGCCGCCGGTCAGGCCGTAGACGTCCTCGAGCTCGCGCGGCGTGATGACCTGCCGCGCGAGGACGAGCGAGGGAAGATCGGGCGCATACTCGGCGAGCGTCTCGACGACCGTGTCGCCGAAGGCGTCGCGCCGGCTCTCCCAATCTGCCTCGCGCAGCTTCTCGGGCGCGTACTGGGCCGTGACCGACATCACGTGGGCTCCGGAAGGCGCAAGCGCGGAGTCGAGCACGGTCGGGATCGTCGCGTCGCACCACGGGCGCGGCGAGAAGGCCCCGTACTTTGCGGCGTCGAACGCCCGCTCGAGGTAGTCGATCTCCGGGCCGACGTGGAGCCGGCCCGACAGAAGCGCCCGGTCGTCGCCGTCCACGCCCTCGAACTTCGGAAGGCGCGAGAGGGCGAGGTTCACCTTTCCCACGGCGCCGGAGCTTCGGTAATTGCGCACGCGATTGGAGAAGTCCGGGTCGAGGTCCATGGGGTCGATCAGACGCAGGAACGTGCGTTTCGGATCGGCGTTGGAGACCACGGCTCGCGCTGCGATCTGCTCGCCCGAGGAGAGCACGACGCCCCGGGCGCGCCCCTCGCGCACGTCGATGCGCGCGACCTCCGCCCCCGTGCGGATCTCGGCGCCGAGGCCGCGGGCCGCGGCCGCAAGGGCCTGCGTCAGCGCGCCCATCCCTCCGGCCGGGAACTCCGCGGGCCCGGCCGAGTGCGGGTCGATCGCGGCCTGGACGAGCAGGTTCGCGCCCGTGCCGGCCGACCAGGGCCCCCCGAACATCCCGAAGGTTCCGCGCGCGGCGATCGCGGCGCGAAGCAGCTCCGTCTCGAACCACTCCGCGGCGAGGTCCGCCACGGCCATCGGGCCCCAGCGCAGAAGCCGGTAGGCGTCCTTCTTCGGCAGGGCGCGGAACTCCCGGCCGAGCTTTAGCATCTGCCAGACCTCGCCCGCCTCGGGATCGTCGACCGACGGCGGGGTCAGCGACAGGAGCGGCGCCGCCATGGCCCCGATCCGGCCGAGGCTCTCGTGAAACTCCCCGTAACGGCGGGAGTCGTGGTCCGAGTGCCGGGCGAGCGCGGCGGCCGTGCGCGACGGGTCGTCGTAGAGCGGCAGGTGCTTCCCCTCGGGAGAGAGGGCGAGCACCCGCACCTCGGGGCGCAGCGTCCGGAATCCGTGGCGGGCGAGATCGAGGTCGGCCGCGATCCGGGGAAGCAGCGGCCCCGCCGAGTGGGCGAGCGTCGGGCACCGGAAGCCGGGATGGATCTCCTCGGTGACGGCGGCGCCTCCGACGATCTCCCGGCGCTCGAGAACGAGCGGCCGGAATCCCGCCCGGGCCAGGTAGCAGGCGGCGACCAGGCCGTTGTGCCCGCCGCCGAGGACGACGATGTCGCGCTCGTCAGCCACGCCCGCCCCCGGTCAAGCGCGCACCTTCCCCCGGCGCCAGTCGGCGAGGAGCTTCACGGCCGCGTTTCGCCCCGGAGCGCCCATGATCCCGCCGCCCGGGTGGGTCGCCGAGCCGCACAGGTAGAGATTGCGCACGGGTGTCGCGTACTGCGCCCAGCCGGGAGCCGGCCGCAGGAAGAAGAGCTGCTCGAGCGTGAGCTCGCCCTGGAAGATGTTTCCCTCCGAGAGGCCGAACTCGCGCTCGAGGTCGAGCGGGGTGAGCACCTGACGGTGGCGGACGAGCCCCTTCAGGTTCGGGGCGTGCTCGGCGATCGTGTCGACCACCGTGTCGCCGAAGGCTTCGCGCTGCTCGTCCCAGTTTCCCTTCAGGTTGTACGGGGCATATTGCACGAAGCAGGACATCACGTGCTTGCCGGGCGGCGCGACGGACGGGTCCGTCAGGCTCGGGATCACGATGTCGATGTACGGCCGCCGCGAGAAGTGCCCGTACTTGGCCTCGTCGTAGGCGCGCTCCATGTAGTCGACCGAGGGAGAGATCGAGATCGCTCCGCGCAGGTGCGCCCCGGGACCCGGAAGGCACTTGAAGTCGGGCAGGCCGTCCAGGGCCAGGTTCACCTTCCCGGACGAGCCCCGGTACTTGTACCGCTCGATGTCCTCGACGAAGTCCGAGGGAAGCTGCCTCGGGTCCATCATCTTCAGGAACGTCAGGCGCGGATCGACGCTCGAGCAGACGACCCGGGCGGAGATCTCCTCGCCGGTCTCGAGCGCCACGCCCGTCGCCTTGCCGTTGCCCGTCAGGATCTTCGCGATCGGGGCCTTCGTCCGGATCTCGGCGCCCGCCTCGCGGGCGGCGTCCGCGATCGCGTTGGAGATCGCGCCGGTTCCGCCTCGGGCGAAGCCCCAGGAGCGGAAGGCGCCGTCGATCTCTCCCATGTAGTGATGGAGCAGCACGTAGGCGGTCCCGGGCGAGCGCACGCCGAGAAACGTCCCGATGATGCCGGAGGCGGACATCGTCGCCTTGAGCACGTCGGTCTCGAACCACTGGTCGAGAAAATCCACCGCGCTCATGCTCATCAGCTGGACCTGGTTGTACCGGTCTCCCGGCGAAAGGCGCTGGAAACGGCGGCCGAGGCGCAGCAGGTCGACGAAGCCCTTCCAGTCGCGGGAGGTCGGGTCGGCCGGCGTCATGGAGAGGATCGGCTTGACGAAGCGCCCCATCTCGACCATCGCCTTGCCGTACTCGTCGTAGGCCTCGGCGTCCACCTTCGAGTGCCGCGCGATCTCGCGGCGCGTCTTGAAGTGGTCGTTGACCCGCCAGAGGTAGTCGCCGGAGGGCATCGGCGTGAAGGTGCCGTCGAGCGGCAGGATCTCGAGGCCGTGGCGCGGCAGGTCGAGCTCGCGGATGATCTCGGGGCGAAGCAGCGATACGACGTAGGAGCAGACGGAGAACTTGAAGCCCGGGAAGACTTCCTCCGTGACCGCGGCGCCTCCCAGCACGTGCCGCCGCTCGAGCACGACGACCGACTTGCCCGCGCGGGCGAGATAGGCGGCCGCGACGAGGCCGTTGTGCCCGCCGCCGATCACGGCGACGTCGTAGCGGGACCTGGCGGTGGCGGTCATTGCTCGGGCGAGCGAGCATACTTATAATCGGCGCCCCCGACAACGGGACGGAGGTCGAGCGTGCCGATCGGAACCGCCGTTCACGAGAAGACTCTGGCGCTCTGCGAGAGCCTGAACTATCGCGACTGGTCCGGTTACTACGCGGTCTCCGCCTACGAGACGCACCACGAGCACGAGTACAACGCGATCCGCAACGCGGCGGCCCTGATCGACGTCACGCCGCTCTACAAGTACCGGGTCTCGGGCCCCGACGCGACGCGGCTGGTGGACCGGATCGTGACGCGCGACATGCGCAAGATCTCCGTCGGCCAGGTCATCTACACCCCCTGGTGCGACGAAGAGGGCAAGACGATCGACGACGGGACCGTCTCGCGCCTCGAGGAGAACGTTTACCGCTGGACGGCGGCGGACCCGTCCCTGCGATGGTTCCGGCAGAACGCGCGCGGCATGGACGTCCACATCGAGGACATCTCCGAGCAGGTGGCCTCGCTCGCCCTCCAGGGCCCGACGTCGGGCCGGCTGCTGAGGAGTGTCGCCGAGGCGCCGATCGAGAACCTGAAGTACTTCCGCGTGACGAAGGGGAAGATCGCCGGAGTGCCCGTCGAGATCTCCCGAACGGGATATACCGGCGACCTCGGCTACGAGATCTGGATCCCGTGGGGCGACGCGGGGAAGGTCTGGGATGCGTTGATGGAGGGGGGGCGGAGCTTCGATATCCACGCGGCCGGGATGCTCGCCCTCGACGTCGCGCGGATCGAAGCGGGCCTGCTGCTGATCGACATCGACTTCCACAGCAGCAAGAAGGCCCTGATCCCGTCGCAGAAATACTCTCCCTTCGAGATGGGGCTCTCCCGCCTGGTCGACCTCGACAAGGGGAGGTTCGTCGGGCAGGCCGCGCTGCGTCGAGAGAAGCGCTCCGGCTCGCCTCGGGAGATCGTCGGGCTCGAGGTGGACTGGACGCGCGTCGAGGAGTTGTTCGAGGCCGTGGGCCTCCCGCCTCAGATGCCAGCCGCGGCCTCCCGCGTCGCGGTCCCCGTCTACGGGCGCCTGGGGCAGGTCGGCAAGGCCACCTCGACCACCTGGTCGCCGACGCTGAAGAAGCTGATCGCGCTCGCGACCGTTTCGCGCGAGCACGCGGCACCGGGCTCCCGGGTCGAGATGGAGCTGACCGTCGAGGCGGTCCGGCATCGCGTGCCGGCCACGGTCGTCAAGACGCCGTTCTTCAATCCGAAGCGAAAGACCGCGACCCCCGTCTGACCGGAGGGCCATCATGGACGTCCCGCTCTCCGAAGTCCTCGGCGCCTACGACGGGAAGGCGCCTCTCGAGAGAGCCTGGACGATCCCCGCGCCCTGGTACACGGATCCGCGGGTCGCCGACCTCGAGCGCCGTGCGGTCTTCTCCCGCACCTGGCAGATGGCCGGCCGCGCCGACCAGGTCTCGTTGCCCGGACACTTCTTTACCGCGGAGGTCGCGGGTGAGCGGATCCTCGTCGCGCGCGGACAGGACGGCGTCGTGCGGGCGTTCTTCAACGTCTGCCGGCACCACGCGGCCGCGGTCGAGCCGCGGGAGGCAGGGAAGACGCATCTCTTCCGCTGCCCTTACCACGGATGGACGTACGCGCTCGACGGGGAGCTCAAGGGAACGCCGGACTTCGCGGGTGTCTGCGACTTCGAAAAGGCGTCCAACGGCCTTGCTCCCGTCGAGGTGGCCGAGTGGGAGAAGTTCGTCTTCGTGAGGCTCGAGCCGGGCGGGCCGCCGCTTGCCCGGTACCTGGGAGACCTGGTCGGACAGTTCGCGCCGCTCGGCCTCGAGCGGCACCACTTCGTCGAGCGCCGTCTCTATCCCTTCGACTGCAACTGGAAGGTGTTCGTGGACAACTACCTGGACGGCGGCTACCACGTGCCGCACCTTCACAAGGGGCTCTCCTCCGTGCTCGACTACAGCCAGTACACGATCGCCAACGGCGACCGTTACTGCCTCCAGCAGAGCCCGATCACCCATGAGAACGCTCGGGAGGAAGTCGCGGCGGTGCGCACGGGAGAGAGAGCGCTCTACTACTGGCTGTATCCCAACTTCATGGTCAACTGGTACGAGGGGGTGATGGACACCAACCTCGTCGTGCCGCTTTCCGCCGGGAAGTCGCTGGTCATCTTCGACTTCTACTTCACCGACGTCTCGACGCCGGAGGCGGTCGCCCGCAACAAGGCCTCCATCGACGTCGGCAACGAGGTTCAGGACGAGGACATCGCGATCTGTCACTCCGTCCAGAAGGGCCTCTCTTCCCGCGCCTACCTCGCCGGACGCCTGTCGGTGCGGCGGGAGACGGGGGAGCACCTGTTCCACCGCTTGCTCGCGGCGGACCTGAAGGCGGGCTTGTAGGTTACTTCCCGGCCCGGCGGCGATCGCTCTGGCGGCGATCCGACGCGCCGGGCGACCCGATCGAGAAGCGACGCTCCGACCGGCGGTGCTGGCGGCGGCGCTCCTCGGCACGCCGCTCCCGCGCGGAACGGTTTTTGTTTGGCTTGCTCACTTGCCGATTGTGACTCATCCCGCTCGTAGTCCTCAGTCCTCAGTCCTCAGTCCTCAGTCCCTGATCCCTAGCCCCTGGTTCCCGGACCCCTGACCCCTGCTCTCAATACACCCCTCCCGTCAGGTGCACGATCGCCGTCCAGAGGCCGCGGCTGAAGCGGAAGGAGAGAATCGGAAAGAGAACAGCCGCCGAGCACCACACCCAGAGGCTCGTCGCGATCGGCCACTCGGGGCCGAATGCCACGCCGGCCATCAGGACCACGGCGGTCAGGAGCGTATTGATGTCGAGCGAGCCGACCCACTGGCCGTGCTCGCGCGCGAATCCGACCCCGCAGCATGCGCAGCGATCATTCATCGCGAAATACGTCCGGAAGAGCTTCCCCTTTCCGCAGACCGGGCAGCGCAGCCTGAGCCCCCGCCAGACCACGGTCTTCCAGTACCCCTCCGGAAAGGGAGTCGGGTGCCGCACCGTCCCCCGCCAGGGGAGCACGGGCTGGGGAGTATCGGATCGAGGTTGCGCCGCCACGGCGGAATCCTAGCAGGCGGAGGGGGAGCCGGGCGAGCCTCGAGGCCGGCTTCAGAGGGGAAGACGGTCTCCCTCTCTTGCCACGCCGAATCCCCGCGCCGAGAGCGCCCTGACGGCGGCCTCGTCCCACAGCAGACGATTGGTGTGGTTCAGGTGCACGAAGAAGACCTTCGCCGCGGGCGGGCCTCCGGCCGTGAGGCGCGCGGCGGTCGACGGCACGAGCGGATGGGGAACGTCCTCGATCGCGCGGCCCGGGATCTCGTCGGCCGAGAAGAAGGTGCCGTCGAGAAACATCGTGAGATCCCCGTCGGACGCGAAGTCCTCGGGCTTGTGGTCCCACTTCTCCCACCGGTCGATGTCCGGCAGCCACAGCAACCGGTGCCGCGGTCCCGCCACGAGATAGGCCACCGTGTCGGAGTCCTCGTCGCGGTGCGGGACGCGAATCGCGGTTGCGCGCAGGTGCTCGGAAAGCGCGAACTCCCTGCCGGCCTCGATCTCCCGAATCGCGATGTTCCGGCGCTCGACGAGCCGGCTCCAGGGCCGATTCTTGCGGAGGAAATTCGCCATGGAGGCCGTGCAGTAGACCGGCAGCTCCCTGGTGTTTCGGACCTCCCGCCCGAGCTGCGCCAGGCCCAGATAGTGGCCGATGTGCGCGTGCGTGAGCAGGATCGCGTCGGGAAGGCCTCCGAGGCGCTCGATCTGCTCGGGGAAGGCCGGCGTCGCGTCGATCAGGAAGCGCTTCCCGGCGGCCGGGTCGAGAAGCCCGAGCGAGGCGACGAGGCGGCGCTTCGAAGGATCGCGCCGCGCTTCGACGCAGAGCTCCTGCCGGCAGCCCAGATGCGGGACGCCGCCGTCCTGCGCGATTCCGAGGACTATGGCTTCGGCGGCGGGGTCCGGCGTCGTCGCCGGAGGCGGGCCCGCCGCCACCGAGGCCAGCAGCAGCGCCGCGGCGACCCGAGGGCGGAACCTCATGATCTAATAGGGCCTCCGGAGGTCATTATGGCTCGCTCCCTTCCTCGGGATACCGCGCGGGCGCTCGCGCCCATCGTCGTGCCGCTGGTGACCAAGGTCGCGTTGCCGATCTTCATCGAGGCCCTGCGACGCCGCCGACCCTTCGACAGCGAAGCCTATTTCGAGGAGGCGAGCGACAGCCTGAAGAAGGGGTTCAAGAAGGCGCGCCCCGACCTCGAGGACGTGAAGGAAAAGGCCGCCGAGCGGGGAGCCCAGATCTACGAAGAGGCGCGCAAGCAGGGCGAGGAGCTCGTCGAGCTGCTCGCCGAGAAGGGCTCGAAGCTCGCCGAGGACTGGCTCGGGGAACTCCGTCCTCGGCGGCGGCGCCGGATCCGCTGGGGACTGCTCCTGGGCGTGCTTGCCGTGGTGGGAATCGGGGCGGCGGTGATCGGGCGGGAGTAGCTGTCAGCCGTCAGCTCTCACCTTTCAGAACCTCACCCCAACCCTCTCCCCTCACGGGGAGAGGGAGAAGAGCTACCCCAGCGCCAGCTTCTTGTACTTGATCCGGTGCGGCTGGTCGGCCTCGATCCCCAGGCGGCGCTTGCGGTCGGCTTCGTACTCCTGATAGTTGCCCTCGAACCAGACGGTGCGGCTGTCTCCCTCGAAGGCGAGCATGTGCGTCGCGATGCGGTCGAGGAACCAGCGGTCGTGGCTGATGACGACCGCGCAGCCGCCGAAGTCGAGAAGCGCGTTCTCGAGCGACCGCAGCGTGTCCACGTCGAGATCGTTGGTCGGCTCGTCTAACAGGAGGAGGTTGCCGCCCCTCTTCAGGGTTCGCGCCAGGTGCAGGCGGTTCATCTCGCCGCCCGAGAGATCCGCGACGCGCTTCTGCTGATCCGTCCCCTTGAAGTTGAACATCGCGCAGTAGGCGCGCGAGGGGATCTCGCGCTTGCCGAGGACGATCCTGTCCTGGCCGCCGGAGATCTCGTCGTGGACGGTCTTGCCCGGGTCGGGCCGGTCGCGGTCCTGGTCCACGTAGGAGGCGACGACGGTCTCGCCGACGGCGAGCTTGCCGGCGTCCGGCTTCTCGAGGCCCATGATCATCTTGAAGAGCGTCGTCTTGCCGGCGCCGTTGGGCCCGATGACGCCGACGATCCCTCCGCGCGGCAGGTCGAAGGAGAAGTCTTCCATCAGGAGGCGGTCCCCGTACGCCTTGCGCACGCCCTCCGCGCGCACGACGACGTCGCCCAGGCGCGGCCCTGCCGGGATGAAGAGCTCCTGGGTCTCGCCGCGGGACTCGGGGCCCCTGTCGGCGAGCAGCGACTCGTACTGCTCGATGCGGGCCTTGCTCTTGGCATGCCGCGCACGGGGCGACATGCGCACCCATTCGAGCTCGCGCTGCAGGGTCTTGCGCTTGGCCGACTCGGCCTTCTCCTCGAGCTCGAGCCTCTTTTCCTTCTGCTCGAGCCAGCTCGAGTAGTTGCCCTCCCAGGGAATGCCGAAGCCGCGGTCGAGCTCGAGGATCCACCCGGCCACGTTGTCCAGGAAGTAGCGGTCGTGCGTCACCGCGACGACCGTGCCGGGATACTCCTTGAGGTGCCGCTCGAGCCAGGCCACCGACTCGGCGTCGAGGTGGTTGGTGGGCTCATCGAGGAGGAGGAGGTCCGGGCGCTCGAGCAGGACCTTGCAGAGCGCCACGCGGCGTCTCTCGCCGCCCGAGATCTTCGCGACGTCCGCGTCCGGCGGCGGGCACCGCAGGGCGTCCATGGCGATCTCGAGCTGGTGATCGAGCTCCCAGCCGTCGGCGGACTCGATCGCGTCCTGGACCTTCTGGTACTCGGCCATGAGGCTGTCGCTCTCGGCCTCCGACATCTCGCCCGCCATCTTCTCGTTCAGCTCGTCGAAGCGCTTGAGAAGCGCCCGCGTCGGCGCGACGGCCTCCTCGACGTTGCCGAGCACGTCCTTCTTGGGGTCGAGCCTCGGGTCCTGCGGCAGGAAGCCGATGCGGATCCCTTCGGCCGGAAACGCCTCGCCGGCGAAGTCCTTGTCCACGCCCGCCATGATGCGAAGGACCGTCGACTTGCCCGCCCCGTTCAACCCCAGGACGCCGATCTTCGCCCCGGGCAGGAAGGAGAGGGAGATCCCCTTCAGGATTTCGCGCTGCGGCGGGACGACTTTCCGCAGCTTGACCATCGTGTAGATGAACTGGTGCGCCATGAGAGCGGGGGAGTCTA
>JBLMXY010000059.1:0-3780 GCA_050257975.1 Acidobacteriota bacterium | reverse complement strand
GAGCACCGGGGCGAATACCTCGCGATCGAGCCGCCATCGCGTCTCTCCTTCACCTGGGTATCGGCGGCCACGGATCGGCTGCCCACGGTCGTCACCGTCGAGTTCCTCGAGAGAGACGGAGCCACCGAGGTCGTCCTGACGCACCGGCAGCTTCCGGAGGCCAGGAGGGACGCGCACCGCAAGGGCTGGACCGACATCCTCCGAAAGCTCGGCGAGACCCTGGCCGCCCGGAAGACCGGCTGACCGCCCGGGGACGGATCAGCGCCCCGGGGGCAGCAGCCCTTTTCCGGTGACGGGGTCGGAGGCGCTCCCGGCGGGCAGGCCCTGAATCCGGACATCCGCGGCGCCGGGGGTCCCTCCGGGAGGCGTGATTCTCGCGCGGCGCGCGTCGAACACCACGGCGACGCTCTCGCCCGGGACCTTCCAGCGGCCGTCGGGGCCGACCTCGAGCGCGGTCGATTCGTCGATGCCCACGCCGATCCGCTCGGGGTGCTCGAGCACGGCGCTGACCAGGCGGTTCAGGCGCCGGCGGCGCACGAAGTGCTGGTCCACGATCGCGCCCGGCAGCAGGTCGAATCCGAGGGCGGTGATGATGTCGTCGCGCGCGATCGTCATGAAAGCACCCGCGGAGTCGCTCGGGTCCTTCGGCGGGCGGCTGCCGCCCGGATGCCGCTCGTCTCCCGTGATCATGGGCGTCGTCATCGCGGCCGCGCCGGCCGAGGTGCCCCCGACGACGGCGCCGGCCCGGCAGCGATCGTGGATCGCGCGCTCGACGGGAGTGCCCTGAAGCGCCGCGGTCGAGAGCGACTGGTCGCCGCCGCCGAACCAGATGCCAGCGGTCCCGTCGAGGCGCCGGGCTGCCTCTTCGGTCGAGGCCGCGCCGCGGTCGAGGACGATGCGCTCGGCGCGCGCGCCCGGTTTTTCGAAGTCCCCGACGATCTCGTTTTCGGCGTCGGGATCGCTGCTCGCCATCTCAAAAGCCTCGATGCGTGCCCGGCCGGGTCTCCCCGCGAGATCGACGAATCGGCGAAGGATCGAATCCGGGATCGGGCCGCCGCCGACGAGGAGCAGGTGTCCCGCGCCCGGAAGACTCGCGGGCCGGGTTGCGGTCGCGCAGGCGGCCGCGAGCGAGGGCGCGGGCAAAGGCGGCGACGCCTCGCGGCGAGCGTCTTTCTGCGGATCACTTGGCCGGCGGCTCCGTCGTCGCGCCCGAGCCCGTCAGGACCCTTCCCGGCCGCGCGCCCGCGGCCTTTCCGCCCTCCCAGACGGCCTCTCCGTTGACGAAGACCGCGCGGATTCCATCGGAGAGCTCCTGCGGCTTCTCGAACGTCGATCGGTCGATGACGGTCTTCGGATCGAAGAGCACCAGGTCCGCCTTCATGCCCTTCCGGATGGCGCCGCGGTCGGCGAGCTTGAGCCTCCGGGCGGGCAGGCTCGTCATCTTCCGGATCGCTTCGGGAAGCGTGAGCCAGCGCTTCTCGCGGACGTAGCGCCCGAGCACCTTCGGGAAGGTGCCCGCTCCGCGCGGATGGGCCGCGCCGATGCCGCCGTCGCTTGCCACCATGACCCAGGGCTGGCGGTAGAAGACCCGGACGTCCTTCTCGAGCATCGAGTGGCCGATGACGTCCGCCCCGCCGTCCTTGACGATCCGGATGAAGAGGTCGACCGGTGTGGTCCCCTCGGCCTTCGCGATCGCCTGGAGGTCGCGTCCGGCGTAGTTGGGGTGCGCCTTGCACTCGGTGATCGTGACCCTGTCCGGTCCGCCGACGTCGGCGAGGGCCTTTTCGACGCTCGGAGGGTCGTCGTATTCCTTGTTGGGGACGAGGACCTCGATGTTGGCGTGCCAGGCCTCGTAGGGATAGCAGTCCGCCGTGATGTCCACGCCTTCCTTGCGCGCCTGCGCGATCAGGGCCGTGGCCTCGCCCGCCCGGCCCCGGACGCCGACGGTGCCGAGCTTGATGTGCGAGATCTCGACGGGAATCGGCGTGTCGCGGCCGATCTCGATGGCTTCCTCGAACGCCTCGAAGCTCTTGTCGGCCTCGTCGCGGATGTGGGTCATGTAAAAACCGCCGTGGCGGGCGGCGGCCTCGCAGAGAGAGACGAGCTCGTTGGTCGTGCTGTAGCTGCCGACCTCGTACTCGAGGCCGGAGGAAAGCCCGATCGCCCCCTCGCGCATGCCTTGCTCGACGAGCGCCGCCATCTTCTCGACTTCGTCCTCCGTGGCGGTCCGACGGAAGTCGTCTCCCAGGACGCGCTTGCGGACCGTGGCGTGCCCCACCATCGTCAGGACGTTGACCGCGGGCGGCGACTGGCGGAGCTTGTCGAGATACTCGGCGATCGGCCATGGCGATTCGCCGTCGGGCCCCTCGACGACCGTCGTGATGCCCTGGGAAACCTGCGACTCCGCCAGAGGGTCGGAGAGAAGGCCCTCGATCGAGTGATTGTGGATGTCGATGAAGCCGGGGGCGAGGACGAGGTTGCGGCCGTCCACGACGCGTTCTCCCTTCTTTGGACGGAAGGTCCCGACGGCCGTGATCGTGTCCCCTTCGATTCGGACCGCGGCGGCCGCGAGCGGCTTTCCGGTGCCGTCGGCGACCCGCGCGCCGGTGATCACCAGTGTCTCGGCGAATGCCGGCGGCGCGGGTACGAGCAGCGGCCCCGCGGCGAGGATCGAGACGGCGAGCATTCGGTGTCTCATCGGTTTTTCCCTCCCTGGCGCCGCCCCGGTCCGGGGGCAAGGACTCCCGCCGGAGCGGCCGATCGTCGGCGCGTATGGTAGCTCCGCGTCCGAGCGCGAGACGCCGGACCGGAGTGATTGCAGCCGGGATTCACTTTTCTGTACCGGAGCGCGCGGGAGGCGGCCGTCGGTAACGTATGATCCGGCCAAAGTCACGGCTCCCATCATGAAACCCCCTCCGGCGGAATCGGACGAAACGGCCAGGCTCTCGGCGCTCGGTCGCTACGAGATTCTGGGTACCGCCCCGCAACGGGAGTTCGACGACCTCGCGCGCCTCGCGGCGCTCGTCTGCGACGCGCCGATCGCGCGGATCTCCTTCGTCGATCGGGAACGGGAGTGGCACAAGGCCCGCATCGGTCTCGAGGAGACGGAAGGACCGCGCGACGATTCCTTCTGCGGCCATGCCATCCTGGGAAACGACGTCCTGGTCGTTCCCGACGCGGCGAAGGACGAGCGCTTCGCCGGCATCTCGCTCGTCGCCGGAGCCGCCGGCGTCCGCTTCTACGCGGGAGCGCCCCTGGTGACCCCGGATGGCCAGACCCTGGGAACCTTGTGCGTGATGGACAGCAAGCCGCGCGAGCTCGATGCCTCGCAGGTCGAGGCCCTGCGAACGCTCTCGAGGCAGGTCGTCGCCCACCTCGAGCTGCGGCGGCGCCTTCTCCTCGAGCGCGCGCAAGCGCGGGAGGCCCTCGAGGACAAAGAGGCAAACCTGAAGCTGGTCGCCTCGCAAATGCCGGCCGTCCTTTGGTCGACCGATCTCGGGCTGACGCTCACCTCCTCGATGGGCAAGGCTCTCGGCGAGATGAACCAGCGTCCCGGTCAGTTCGTGGGCGTTCCCCTGACCGAGTACTTCCAAACGAGCGATCCGGAGTTCCCGCCGCTGGTGGCGCACCGCCGGGCCCTTCTGGGCGAGTCGGTGAGTTTCGAGGTCGAGTGGCTCGGGCGCACGTTCGCCTCGCACGTCGAGCCGCTGCGCAATGCCGACGGCACGATCCGGGGCGTCATCGGCGTGGCGTTGGACATCACGCGGCAGAAGCGCGCCG